>NZ_JBXFWM010000002.1:0-158928 GCF_056856655.1 Stenotrophomonas sp. STEN033 | reverse complement strand
CGGGATTTTTCGACACGACATCCCTGTCGTGGCGAAAAACGACGTGCATCCATGCACGTCGCCCTTCGGGTTCTTCCCACTGGCTCCGTCGCTGCGGAAGGGGCCCGGTAAATCAAAGGCAGGAACAAGAGCAACGGCTAGAACAACCGCAACTGCAAAAGCTACCCCTCCCCAGCCCTCCCCTCCGCTTAGCGCAAGGGAGGGAGCGAAGCAGCGAAGCGGTGTTACGCCAGGTTTGCGCGTAGCCAGCGCATCACTGTTTCAACTACACCCAGCTTTTGCGGCACGTCCAAAGCAATTGCACGCGCAAAACCATCGGCGTTTCGAATGAACGTCTGGCGCGCGATACGCTGCGCCTGCTGCACCGTCGACTGCTGCCTGCGCAACTGCACGATCTGCACCGACGGCCGGCCCGGCGGCGCGAACTTCTGGTAGCGGCGCAGCTCGTCGGCAACCAGACCCACGTCGCTGTCTGCCTTGAGCTGACTCTCACCGGCCAACAACAGCTGTTCCAGCGCCGAACCTGCGACAGTCAGTACATCGCCATCGGCGATGAACATCGCGTGCGTCCCCAACAGCGCCAGTGCGCCATCGCGGTGCTGCAGTCGCTGCAGCTGCTGTGTCCACGGGAAAGTTGCGGGAGGGGTAGCCATGGCAGCCTGGAATAGTGGGAGGTGGCGAACTTTACGAGGTGGAACGGGGATGTTCCAGCGAAGAGTTTTCTCCCCTCTTTCCCCTTTCCCCTCTCCCCAACCCCTCTCCCGCAAGGGGAGAGGGGCTAGGATCCTGCACATTGAAGCATCGCTTGAAAGTGCTGCGTTGCTTCGAGCCCCTCTCCCCTTGCGGGGTGAAAGGGCCTGCTGACGAACCGAAGGTTCGTGGCACCTCGAACGACCTTGCGCTCGCGCAAGGGCTGGGGCGCGGAGCGGGGGTTGGGGAGAAGGAAAAGGGGAAAGCGGTTGGAGGCAAAGCCTCCTACCTCAACCAATCACCCGCTTGAACGGCGGCAGCGAATCAATGATGCGCTTGCCATACCGGCGCGTCAGCAGGCGCGAATCCAGGATGATCACCCGCCCGGTGTCGGTCGAGGTGCGGATCAAACGACCCGAAAACTGGGTCAAGGTGCGCAACGCATGCGGGATCGCGATCAGGTTGAACGAGTTCAAGCCGCGGCTCTCGAACCACTCGCTCAAGGTCGAGGTCTGCGGATCGGTAGGCACCGCGAACGGCACCTGGGTGATCACCACCGTGGTGCAGGCCTCGCCCGGCAGGTCGAGGCCCTCGCCGAACGAGTTCAGGCCAAACAACACCGAGCCCTCGCCCGCCGCCGTGCGCTTGATGTGCTCGTCGATCATCTTCTGCTTGGCACCGTCGCCCTGCACCAGGATCTTCTTGCGCAGCGAAGCCGGCATCAGCTCGGCCACCTTCTCCATCTTCCAGCGCGAGGTGAACAACACCATGCTGCCCTTGTCCCAATCCAGCTCGGCCACCAGGTACTTGGCCACTTCCTTGGGATGGCGTTCGCGGTCATCCGGCGTCACCGGGAACTGCGGCACGATCAGCTCGGCCTGGTTGGGCAGGTCGAACGGCGAGGCCAGCGACACCATCTCCGCTTCCTCGGGAATGCCGTTGTCGATGGCCAGCGACTGGAAATCGCCGCCACCGGTCAGCGTCGCCGAGGTCATCACCACCGAGTCCACTTCGTCCCACAGCAGCTTGCGCAGCACCATCGCCGCCGATACCGGCGAGCAGTGCAGGATGTAGTCACCATCGCGTGACATGGTCACCCAGCGCGCGATCGGCGGCTGGCCTTCCTTGTCTTCGCGGCGCCAGCCGGCCCACAGGTTGTACTGCTGTTCGACCATTTCCTGGGCCATGCCCAGGTTGCGCTGCAGGCGTTCGACCGCCGGATCATCCTGCTTGCCCTTGGCCACCGCCGAAGCCGCTGCCGTTGCCCAGTTGAGCAGGGTGCGGGTTTCATCGGCCAGCACTTCGATCGGCTGGCGCCAGGATTCGGGCAGGCGGCCATTGGCAGCGCGCCACATCGGCTCGCGCTCGTCGGGCTGCGGAATCCAGACGTTGCCGATGTCGTCGCGGAACGCCTTCAGCAACTTGCTCACCCGCGACGCCACATCGATGGCTTCGTTTGGCAGCAGGTTGCCGATCTTGTCCTTGTCCACCGCGCGGTAGGCACCGGCAATCAGGATCTGCAGGCGGCCGGTACGCTTGGCCATGTCGTCCAGCGGCAGGTTGGCCGCGCCCTGGTCGATGGCGACGTTGCCGATATGGTGGCCTTCGTCCAGCACCAGCAGCATCTCGCCTGGCGGCGCGATCAGCGGCTGGCCACTGTCGCTGTCGCCCAAGGACAGCGCCGACAACAGCAGTGCATGGTTGGTGACGATGATCTGCGCGTCGCGCACTTCGGTACGCGCACGCAGCACCGGGCATTGCGCCGAATACGCGCAGCGGCGGCCGGCGCAGGCCGAGGCCGGCGTGGTGATGCGCATGCGCAATGTGGGGGTGACATTCTCCGGTGCGTTGTCCAGGTCGCCGTTCCAGCGGCCTTCGATGAAGGCCTTGGTCAGCTTTTCGGCAACGTCCATTTCAATCGGTGCCAGTGGCCGGTCGTAGAGCTGCACGTCGTCGCCGAACATGCCCTCCTGCACGCCCTCGCCCTGTGCTTCGGCGGCGCTGCGCGTGCACAGGTAACGGGTGCGGCCCTTGGCCAGCGCCACGGTGGCCTGCAGGCCGGTGGATTTGAGGAAGTTGGGGATGTCGCGCTCGACCAGCTGCGACTGCAGGGCCACAGTGCCGGTGCTGATCACCAGCTTCTTCTTGCTGGCCAGCGCGATCGGTACGCCGGCGGTGAGGTAGCCCAGGCTCTTGCCGACGCCGGTGGGCGCTTCCACCACACCCACGCCGCCGGTGCCCAGCGCACGCGACACCACGCCGATCATCTGGCTCTGCGAGCGACGCGTGCTGAATCCCGGGGTGTTCGCCTGCAGTTTGGCGTAGGCGTCACGGATGCCGGTTTTCAGGTCTTCGGTCAGCGTCCGTGGTGCTTCTACTTTTTCCGTCACGCCAATCTGCCAGCAGCTCAATCAAGGCGGGCATTTTCCCATACCCGCCCGCATTCACCGAATGCGTTGCGGGCTCAGGCTTTGCCGGGAGCCTGCGGCCGCCGCAGGGCTTGCACCACTGCCCAGGCCAGCATGATGTAGCCCGCCGCTTCCAGCAGCGACAAGCCGATATGGCCGATGCTGAGCAGCGTATTCATCGCACCGATGCCGGAATAATTGCCGCTGGCGATGAGCACCAGCGGAATTGCCGTCAGCCCGCCGCCTATCAAGGTGACAGCCAGCAACAGGGACAATGCCCCCAAGGCCACGCTGCGCACCTTGCCACGCGGGCTGTCGAGCAGCATCACCACGGCAACGCCCAGGGCAATCATGATCGGCAGTCGGTAGCCGATGGAGACCAGCAAGGTGCTCAGCAATTCAGTGGCGTCCATGTCCTGCCTCAGTCCGCGGTGACCAACAGCGCATCACGACCACGCAGTTCGGCGTAGATCGCATCGGTTTCCGGTCGCATACCATGCCACTGCTGGAAGCTCTCGGCGGCCTGCTCGACCAGCATGCCCAGGCCATCGAAGCTGTTGCGGCACCCCGCCGCCCGCGCCCAGGCCAGGAATGGAATCGAGGCCTCGCCGTAATTCAGGTCCACCGCCGTGGTCATGCTGTTGACCAGCGACAGCGGCAGGTTGAAGCCGCTGCCCTCGCCGCGTGCGGCCGAGGTTGCATTGATGATCAGTTCGAAGTCGCCCTGCTCGCGCAGCGCGTCCCAGTACGCGGAGATGGCACGGCCGGGTTCGCTCATCGCATCGACCAGCGCATCGGCACGTTCGGGCGAGCGGTTGACCACGATCAGTTCGAGGATGCCGGCATCCAGCAAGGCCGGTGCCACGCCACGTGCGGCGCCACCGGCGCCCAGCAGCAGTACCCGGCGGCCGCGCAGGTCAAGGCCGTGACGGCCGGTGAGATCACGCACCAGGCCGATGCCGTCGGTGTTGTCGCCATGCCAACGATCCCCCTTGCGCAGCAGCGTATTGACCGCCCCGGCGCGGTGCGCGCGCGAGGTGGTGGTGGCACATAGCGCGAAGGCGGCTTCCTTGTGAGGCAGGGTCACGTTGGCACCCACGCCGCCATCGGCGGCAAAGGCTTCCAGTGCAGCGGCGAAATCTTCCGGCGAGGCTTCGATGGCGCGGTAATCCACCTCGATGCCATGTGCCTTGCCGAACGCGGACTGGATGCGCGGCGACTGCGAATGGGCGATGGGCTGGCCGAAAACTGCGTAGCGTGGAGCGCTCATTGTGATCCTCTGCATGACCTAGACTGGACGCGACCCTGCTGGCTGGACCCCTATGCGGACCCGACGTTTACTGCTCGCGCTGACCCTGAGTTTACCCTTTAGCCCCGTTGCCTCGGCGCTTTCCGAGTTCGGCATCGAAGGCATGGGGGTAGTTTCCACCCGCGCCGATGAAATCCGCGCAACGCTGTCAGCGGACGGGCAACGCATCATCTGGGCCAGCAACCGCGAAGGCGGTGCCGGCGGCTGGGACCTGTGGCAGGCGACGCTGCAGGACAAGCGCTGGATGGAGCCGCAGCCGTTGGCCGTGAACAGTGCCGCTGATGAGGTCGATCCTTTCCTCAGCACCGATGGCCGCTGGCTGTACTTCGCCTCCAACCGCAAAGGCGGCCACGGCGGCTTTGATCTCTACCGGGCTGCCGTCGCCGCCGATGGCAGCCTGGGCCGACCGCAGAACCTGGGCCCTGCCGTGAACGGCAGGCAGGACGAACGCTCCCCTGCACTGGCCGACGATGGCCGGCTGTTGTTCTCCAGCAATCGGGGTGGTGGCAGCGGTGGCTGGGACCTGTGGCGTGCAGCGGCAGCCGGTGAGGGTTTTGCCGCACCTGTTGCCTTGGCCGGCGTCAACACCGCTGCCGACGAGCTGGACGCGAGCTGGCTGGGTGGCGGCCGCGGCCTGGTGTTTGCCCGCGCCAACGCGTCAGGCGGCGCGCAGCTGTGGCTGTCGCAGTGCCGGCAGGGGCAATGGGGTGAGGCGACGCTGCTGGGACTGTCGTTCAACAGCGCTGACGGCGACACACGCGGCGCGGCGATTGATGCCAACAAGCCCGGCGAACTGGTGGTCAGCGGCAAGGCGCGTTCGCCCAAGGCCGGCGGCATGGATCTTTACCGGATGAAGGCGCCGCTGGTTGATGGGGATGATTCTTGTCGCTGAGGTTTTACCGGCGGGGCAAGAGCAAAAGCTCACCCCTCCCCAACCCTCCCCTTCGCTACGCGAAAGGGAGGGGGCAGAAGCAACCCCTCCCCAACCCTCCCCTTGGCCTGCGGCCAAAGGGAGGGAGACAAGCGGCAGTACGGCAATTTGCCAGCTCGCATGATCAGCCCCCTCCCTTTGGCCGCAGGCCAAGGGGAGGGTTGGGGAGGGGTGCTTCTGCTCTAGAGCTTTTAGCGCTTGACGCCAGCCAACACCGCAGCACGCATCGCCTCGTACTCCGCCTCACCCATCTGCCCGGCCTGCCTGCGCTGCTCCA
Organism: Stenotrophomonas sp. STEN033; assembly: GCF_056856655.1. Lineage (NCBI taxonomy): Bacteria > Pseudomonadati > Pseudomonadota > Gammaproteobacteria > Lysobacterales > Lysobacteraceae > Stenotrophomonas > Stenotrophomonas sp. STEN033. The sequence goes on along the minus strand of NZ_JBXFWM010000002.1, from coordinate 153,313 downwards.
ACGCGCGCAACCTGGCATCGACATCGTCAGCCTGCGCTGCCTCACGCTGCAGCCGCTCGGCCGCCGAGTGCAGTTCTGGCGGACGCTTGCCGGCACGCACGATGGCAGCAATGAACACACCAATCGCCACTGCAAACAGCAGCACCCCGATCAGCCATACCGCCCAGTTGTAGCCTTCAAGGCCGGGAACATTCATCTCACGCCTCCTTCAACCAGCGTGCGATCTGCGGCGCGTAATAGGTCAGCACACCGTCGGCGCCGGCACGCTTGAAGCCGATCATCGTCTCCATCACGCACTTGCGTTCGTCCAGCCAGCCATTGGCCGCGGCCGCCTTCAGCATCGCGTACTCGCCGCTGACGTGATACGCGAAGGTTGGCACGCCGAACTCGGTCTTCACCCGGCGCACGATATCCAGGTAAGGCATGCCCGGCTTGACCATCACCATGTCAGCGCCTTCGTCCAGGTCCAGCGCGATCTCACGCATGGCCTCGTCGCTGTTGGCGGGGTCCATCTGGTAGGTCTTCTTGTCAGCCTTGCCCAGGTTGCCCGAGCTGCCCACCGCATCGCGGAACGGACCATAGAACGCCGAGGCGTACTTGGCCGAGTAAGCCATGATGCGCGCATTGATATGGCGGGCCTCGTCGAGTGCGGTGCGGATGGCGCCGATGCGGCCGTCCATCATGTCCGAGGGCGAGATGATGTCCACACCGGCATCGGCATGCGATACCGACTGCTTGACCAGCGCCTCGACGGTGATGTCGTTGAGCACATAGCCGGTGTCGTCGATGATGCCGTCCTGGCCATGCGTGGTGTACGGGTCCAGCGCCACGTCGGTCATCACCCCCAGCTCGGGGAAGCGCTGCTTCAACGCGCGCACCGCACGCTGCGCCAGGCCATCCGGGTTCCAGGCCTCGGCCGCGTCCAGCGACTTGTGCGACGGGTCGATCACCGGGAACAGGTCGATCACCGGCACGCCCAGTTCCAGCGCCTGTTCGGCCTCGCGCAGCAGTTCGTCGATGGACATGCGGTCCACGCCCGGCATCGATGCCACCGCCGCGCGGCCTTGCAGCTCATGCACGAACACCGGCCAGATCAGGTCGTTGCTGGTGAGCGTGTTCTCACGCATCAACCGACGCGAGAACTCGTCGTGACGCATGCGGCGCGGGCGGTACTGGGGGTGGATCATCGCGGTACTCCTTGATTCCGGAAACGGGGCTTACTGCAGCCGGTAACCCTCGGGCTGCAGTGGCTCGGGCAGCGGGCTGTGGCCCACTGCATCGAGCAGATCGATCTCGATGGTACGCACCATGGCGTCCAGCGGCAGGTCATTGGGTTCGGTGCCGAACGGGTCTTCCATTTCCTCGCCGAGCTGGTCCAGGCCGAAGAAGGCATAGGCCAGCAGCATTGATACCACCGGCGTTGCCCAGCCCAATGCGCCGGCCAGGCCAAACGGCAGCAGCACGCAGAACAGCCAGGCACAGCGGTGCAGCAGCAAGGTGTAGGCAAACGGCAGCGGGGTGCCGGCGATGCGTTCGCAGCCGGCCTGTACGCTGGCCATGCCCTGCAGGCGCGCGTCGAACTGCGCGTAGAGATAGGGATCCAGGCGACCTTCGCGCAGGGGCACGGCCAGTTCGCTGGCCAGCTGGTCCAGCACGGCATCGGCAATATTGCGTCGCGCCAGCAGCGCCTCCTGGTCCGGCTGCAACCAGGCGGCGCAGGCGGCGGCCTGGTCGCGCCCACGCAGGCGCGCGGCCAGGGCATGGGCAAACGCGATGACCAGGTGCGTGCCGCGCTCACGCAGCTGTGGTTCGGCAACCAGCAGCGCGCCCGCCGCACGGGCGAAACCGCGCGATTCGATCAGCAGCTGCCCCCACAGTTTGCGACCTTCCCACCAACGGTCGTGGCAGGCGTTGTTGCGGAAGCTCAGGAAGATCGACAGCACCAGGCCCAGCAGGGTGAACGGCACCACCGACAGACCGCTCCCACCCAGCGGGTGCCAGCTGCGGCTGAACGCCGCTACCAGCACTGCCAGCACGCCGATCGCCAGCACCTTGGGGGCAATGGCCGGCACGATCGAGCCGCGCAGGATGTACAGCAGCTGCCAGCCAGTGGGACGGGGGCGGATGATCATCGGAAAGCCGGTAACGCCTGCAACAGGCCAGCGACGCCGGAGGGCTTCCGGCCAGCCGTGTCATTTTACGCCCCCCGGCTGTACCCCGCCGGCACGGCGGTGGCCCCGATCAGATGACGCCGCCGCCGATGCTCAGGCGGATCACCCCGACGACAATGACGATGGCATTGAGCAACAGACCGGTCTTGGCCCGGCCGCGCTTGCTGGCATGGGTGAACAGCAGGCCGATGGCAGCGATGACCGCCCCCACGGCTGCGAACGGAATCAGGAACCAGTTACCCCAGCCAAGCAGTGGAATGAATGCCAATACCATCCACAACAGGGCAATAATTCCCCAAATCAGGCTGATCAGCCCCATGTGCCTTCCTCCACCAGATACAGCCTGCAAGATAGCCGGGAACACGTGCAGAGCAAAAGGCCTTCACCCTGGCCGGAAGTTCTCGACAGATTCAGCCGGCGCCATGGATCATCCGCAATTACCGATCACCGGGGAGTGAAACCATGAAACTTCCGCTCGTTATCGCACTGTCACTCGGCGTCGCGCTGGCTGTCGGCGGCTGCGCCAGCACTTCCAAGGTCATGCTTGGCCAGGCCCGCGCACCGGTGGACCCGGCCAGCGTGCAGATCTATTCCACCCCGCCGGCCGGCTCGGTGGAGATCGCCCAGCTCGAATCCTCCAGCGCGGTCGGCTTCGGCACCCAGGGCCAGACCGATGCGGCGATTGCCCGGCTCAAGCGCGAGGCCGCCGCACTCGGCGCCAACGGGGTGATCCTGATGGGCGTGGGTTCCGGTGGTTCGCCGGTTGGCATGTCGGTGGGTGCGGGCAGTTATGGCCGCCACACCGCCGGCGGCCTCAGCGTCGGCATCCCCACCCAGCAGAAGCGTGCCGCAGGCGTGGCGATCTGGGTACCGCCGGGCGCAGGCAAGTAAGTCCTGCTGCCCGGGTAATGCAACAAGGGCGCCGTGAGGCGCCCTTGTTGCAGGCAATGCGGTGGTGGTCAGCTGTGATCGCGCAGGAACCGCGCCATCGACGATACCCCGGGTACCGCCGGTTCGAATTCACCGGCCACGTCGATGAAGCCGCGCATGATGGCGATGTCGCGCGGGGTACGGTTGATCGCATCGCGCATCTCCGGATCGGCACCAGCACGCAGCAGCCGCTGTACCAGTTGCGGCAGGCCGTGCAGGGCGGCCAGATGCAGCGGACCGAAGCCGCGCGGGTCGCGTACATCCAACGATACGTCCTCATCCAGCAGCCGATCCACGGCCGCCAGCACCACGCTTTCGTCGCAGGCCGTGCCCGGTTCGGCGCGTGCACCCAGCAGCAACAGCAACGGCGTCACCGTGCCGGCGGAGGCCTGGTCCGGTTCGGCACCGGCCAGCAGCAAGGTATCCAGCAGGGCCAGCAGGCGGGTACGGTCACGCGAAGTGAAACCGTACAGCGCGGCACAATGCAGCGGCGCCAACTGCTGGTCGTCACCGGCATGCACGTCGGCACCGGCAGTGAGCAGGCGCGCGACGATATCCGGCAAGCCCAGCGCCGCGGCCAGCATCAACACGGTAACGCCGCCGGGCAGGCGATGTTCGAGTTTGGCGCCGGCATTGAGCAACGCGGCCACGATCGTGGTCTGGCGCATGCTCACCGCCGCCGACAACGGCGTGGCACCGCTGGCCGCCGCATGCTGTGGGTCGGCACTGCGCGACAACAGCAGGTCCACCACCGCCGCATGACCACCGCCGGCGGCACGCAGCAGGCCGGTGCAGCCCTGCGCATCGACCGCGTCGACGGCAAAACCAAGATTGAGCAGGCGGCGTACCGCATCGGCATCGCCGGCCATGGCCGCGGCCGCGACGTCGGCATCGCGCAGGGCGCGCAATGGCAGCTGCCAGCCACGCCAGTCCAGCAGGTCGGCCAGATCGCGACGTCCGCTGGACAGGGCAACACCCAAGGGCGTCTGTCCATCCGCCGCACGTGCATCCGGCGATGCGCCCTGCAGCACCAGCTGCTTGAGCGCCGCCTCGCGTGCCAGTGCGGTGGCCAGGTGCAGCGCGGTCATGCCATGGCTGTCGCGCGCCTCGCGGTCGACGCCATTGAGCAGCAGGTGCTGCTGCAGCTTCAGCCAGCCCAGGCGTACCGCCAGCGACAAGGCCGGATCACCGGCCGGCGAGGCGGCAAACGGATCGGCGCCACGCTCCAGCAGTTCCAGCGCGAATTGTTCGGTGCTGCGCGCACCGTGGTCGTGCTGCGCGCAAGCAGCCAGGAAACGGGTCAGGCCACCCCGGCCGGCCGGCGACACGCCCCGCTGCAGCAGTACCTGCAGGGTCGGGATCGCATCGACGCCACGCGACAGCAGCGCGAACATCGGGGTATCACCGCAGGCATCGAGCACTTCCGCCGCGGCGCCCTGCGCCAGCAGCCAATCGACCACGCGCGGCTGCAGGGCCAGTTCCGGATCGTGCAGCAGTCCACCCAGTTCATCGGCCGCGCACAGTTTCGCCAGCGGTGCCATGCCGTCGACGTTGCCGAATACCAGCGCTTCGCGCAGCAAGGCCAGCGGCGCGCGGTCGTTGAGCACCGGCACGGCGTCACCTTCTGCACCTTCGGCGCTGCTGGCGGCAGCATCGCTGACGGCCGCAGGCAGTGGATAGCCCGGGTCAAGCAGCGAGACGATGCTCCAGCGGCCTGCGGCGGCAGCATGTTCGATGGCGCGACGGCCATCGCTGCCGACCACATCGGCGGCAATGCCCAGGTCCAGCAGGCGGCGGATCAGCGCCGCCGAAACATGCTCGGCACGGCTGGCCAGCAGCAACGCGTTGCAGCCCTCGCCGTCAACGGCATGGACATCGGGCTTGTGCGCCAGCAGCCGCTCCAGCACCCCGGCATGTCCCTGCGAGGCGGCATCCAGCCACGGCGTGCGGCCAGCGGCGTCGCGCGGCTCCACATTGGCACCGGCATTGAGCAGGGTTTCGACGATATCGACATGGCCGGCCACGGCGGCCTCATGCAGGGCGCTGCGACGCTGGCGGTCGCGCGCATCCAGTCGTGCCTTGTGCTTGAGCAGCAGCTGCACACCTGCCGGGTCATCGTCATCGGTGGCGGCGGCCTGGACCAGCACCGGCACGCCATCGGCCGGTTCCACCTTGGCGCCGCGCTCCAGCAGGAACTTGCCCAGCCGCCAGTTGCCGGCCTGGCAGGCCACCGCCAGCGGGCTGTGGCCATCGTTGTTGAGGGCATCGATCTCGGCTGCGGCATCGCGCAGCAGGGCTGCCACGCCGGGATCGGAACTGCGCGCGGCGTGGTGCAGCGGGGTATTGCCATCGGCGTCCGGCGTGCGCGGATCGGCACCGTTGGCCAGCAGGGTCATCACCGCCTCGGGACGGCCGTGCCAGCTGTCGCGGGTTGCCGCCAGCAGCGGGGTCATGCCCTTGTGGGCCTGGTTGACGTCGACGCCACGGCTGATCAGCGCACGCAGCAGCCGCAGGTCCGGCAGTACCGCCGCCAGTACCGCCAGGCTGCGCTGGTCGCGCGATTCGGCAGGCGCCGGCGCATGCGCATCGGCACCTGCATCCAACAACTGCAGGGCGCGATCAATGCGGCCGCCACGGGCGGCGTCATACAACTGCGGCACCAGTTCGTGCTGCGCGATCGGCTCCAACGGTGCAGGCTCGGCCAGCGCTTCGGCAAACGGATCGAAGGCCGGCTGCGGATTGCCGCTGGCCTTCGCCGCAGCCACGCCCGGCGCACTGCGCATCGACTGCAACAGGTAATGCAACAGCGGCGCGGCGATGGCGGTGGCAATGGCCAGTGGCCAACGCAGGCTGCTACCAACCAGGCCCGGCCAGGCCGCGGCGACGATGGCCGCACACAACAGCAACACCACCGCTGCCGCGCCCAGGCCATGCCAGGAATCCAGGCTGCGGCCGCTCAGGGCCTGCCATTGCGTGCGCAGCGCGCTGTCCTCACGCTCCATCGCCTGCCATAGCGGCCAGGTACGCCATAGCGCCAACAACGCCACGCTGACCGCGATGCTCAGCGCCAGCACCGCCGCCAGGCTGCCGCTGTCGTGCAATGCCGCCAACGGCCAGGACACCAGCACCGCGACGATGGCCGCGCCGCCGGCCCACAATCCCAGCAGGCCAGGCAGTTCACGTTTGAATACAGCCAGCGACGGGGTCACGCTGCGGGTACGCCGCCACCACGACACCGCCAGCGCGAAGGCCGGCTGGGCCAGCACCCCGCATACAGCCGCGGCCACGCCGCCGAACGCCGTGGCCAGGGTCAGCAACACCCCCAGGCCCAGCGCGGCGGCAACAACACGGCTACGTAATGCTTCAGTCATCGCGATCGTCGATGCGGGCGATTTTCACCGGTGCCAACGGCATCGGTGGTGCCTGCAGGTGGAAACCGCGTTCGGCCAGGTTGGCGCGCACCTGCGCGACATCGGCCTGGGCCAGACGACGTTCGGGAGTCAGCGCCACCTCCAGCACGAAGGTGAACGGCGCCAACGTGCTACCCAGCACGGCCGGAATCACATCGAAATCATCACGCTTGGCGAGGTACACGTAGGTGTCCTGCTTGCGTTGGCTTTTATAGACGTAAGCTTGCATGCCAGCGGGCTTTGCCCTGCATCGGGAGTCAGAGATTGTGTCGGAAATCTGGCGCTGTTGAAAGGCGGCGCGCCTCGTCGCAGCGGGATTTGCCACGGTCTTATACATTCATTTACATCAAGATTCTGTTGAGATGGGGGTATGCCCGCGGTCCGGCTGATCGACGGGAAGCCACCTGTCGATATACTCGCGCCCCTTCGAACCCTTGGAAGACAACGTGTCGCCTGCATCACCGCCACGCCTGGCACCGCTGAACATCCTTGCCCACACCGCGACCACGGCGCTGGGTGCGGGCCTGGCTGCGCAACGACAAGGGCTGCGCGCGCGGCGCAGCGGTCTGCGTCCGAACGATTTCGGTGATGAACCGCTGCCCTGCTGGATCGGCCGCGTAGCCGGCCTGGAGGAAGTGACGTTGCCGCCGGACCTGGCCGGGTTCTCCTGCCGGAACAATCAGCTGGCCTGGCTCGCGTTGCAGCAGGACGACGTGCTGGCAGCGCTGCAGCAGGTGCGTGAACGCCACGGCGCATCGCGGGTGGCGGTAGTGATGGGCACCTCCACCTCCAGCATCGGCGCGACCGAAGAAGCCTATGCCCGGCTTGAAGCCGATGCCGACGGCAACCTGCATTTCCCGCCCGACATGCTGCGCCCACGCATTCATACCCCGCATTCGCTGGGCGATTTCGTGCAGGCCGCAACCGGGCTGGGCGGCCCCTGCGTCACCGTTGCCACGGCCTGCTCGTCCAGCGCCAAGGTTTTCGCCCAGGCCGCGCGCCTGATCAATGCCGGCCTGGCCGACGCTGCCCTGGTCGGCGGCGTGGACACCTTGTGCGGCAGCGTGCTGTATGGCTTCAACTCGCTGCAGCTGGTCGCGCCCACGCCATGCCAACCGTTCGACGCACGCCGGGTCGGCCTGTCGCTGGGTGAAGCCGGCGGCTACGCAGTGCTTGAACGTGTCGGCGCAGGCCCGGCCACGCCCCTGCAGTTGCGCGGCTATGGCGAATCCAGCGATGCACACCACATGTCGGCCCCGCATCCGGAAGGACTGGGCGCACGGCTGGCGATGCAGGCAGCGCTGCAACGCGCCGGTATCGACGCAGCCGAGCTGGGTTACCTGAACCTGCATGGCACCTCGACCCCGGCCAACGACCGCATCGAAGCCGCCGCGGTTGCCGCGCTGTTCCCGCCGAGCCTGCATGCCAGCTCGACCAAGGGCTGGACCGGCCACACGCTGGGCGCGGCCGGCATCGTCGAATCGGTGTTCGCGCTGCTGGCGTTGAGTGACGGCGTGCTGCCGGGCACCTTGAACAGCGAGATCCCCGACCCGGCCTGCGGCCCGCAGATCCGCTTTGCCAATGCCCAGGCCGAGATCGACTACGCGATGAACAATTCCTTCGGCTTCGGCGGCAACAACTGCGCGCTGGTGTTCGGCAAGGCAGGATGAGACAGATGCTGGAAGCTACCTTGGAAGGTGTCGGATTCTGGGCCAACGGCCTGCCCGACTGGGACAGCGCCTGCGCCTGGATGCGCAAGGGCGAACGCCCGCAGGAGCCGCCGGCGCGCCCGTCGCCGCAGCTGCTGGCTGCCAATGAGCGGCGCCGCGCACCCGGCACGGTGGCGGTCGCGCTGGAGGCCGCGCTGGCCGCCTGTGAGGCGGCCGATCGCGCACCGGCAAGCCTGCCATCGGTGTTCACCTCCACCCACGGCGAGCTGACCATCACCGATTACATGTGCGCCACCCTGGCCTCCGACCCGGCTGCCATTTCGCCAACCAGGTTCCACAACTCGGTGCACAACGCCGCCGCCGGCTACTGGACCATCGGTGCCGGCGCACACGTCGCGGCCACCGCGATCAGCGCCGGCCACTACAGCTTCGCGCAGGGCCTGCTGGAAGCCATGGTGCAGCTGCAGGCTGGCGAGGAAGCGGTGCTGCTGGTCGCCTATGACGGCAACGCCAGTGGCCCGGCCGCCGAAGTGTCACCCAGCAGCGGCCTGCTGGGTGCCGCCTTCGTGCTGTCACGCAGCCCATGCGCTGGCCTGCCGGGCTTGCAGCTCAAACTGCATGATGCAGCACCGTCAGCGATCCTGCGTGATGTGCCGCAAGGCCCACTGACGCAGTTGTTTGCCGACAATGCGATGCACCCGGTGCTGCCACTGCTGGAGGCCCTGGCGATGGATCAGGACACGCTATGGATGCGCGCAGGCGCGCAGCAGTGGCTGGAGATCGGCATCCGCCATGACTGAACCGGGCCCGCTGTCCGCGGACAATGTCACCGTGGTGATTCCGGCACTGAACGAAGAACTGCGCATCCGCCAGGTGGTCGAAGGCGCGCTGCAGTACTACCCGCACGTCATCGTCATCGATGACGGCTCAACCGACCGTACCGCCGACTGCATCGCCGATCTGCCGGTCACGGTACTGCGCCACCCGCAACGCATGGGCAAGGGCCAGGCACTGCGCAGCGGCTTTGCCGAAGCCAGCCGACTCGGCCTGCGCGGCGTGCTGACCCTGGACGGCGACGGCCAGCATGTTGCCGCCGACCTGCCGCGCCTGCTCGCCAGCGCCAACCGCCACCCCGGCTGTATCATCATCGGTGCGCGCCTGCGCAAGCGCGCATCGCAACCGCTGTACCGCCGCCTGGCCAACGAGTTCGGTGACTGGGGCATCGCCTGGGGCACGCATTACCAGGTGGCCGACAGCCAGAGCGGGCAGCGTTTCTACCCGGCCGAGGTGATCGCCCTGCGCGACATCGCCGCCGAGGGTTTCGTGTTCGAAGCACAGGTGGTGATCTCGGCTGCGCGCCAGCTGGGCACGCGCTGCGTGTCGGTACCGATCGAATCACGCTACCGCTGCGCCGACAGCGACGAACAATTCCGCCCCAGCCATTTCAAGCCGCTGCAGGACCTGTACCGCATCACCAGCCACATCGTGCTGCTGGCGCTGCGGCATGGCCATGTCTGGCGCGTCTACCGCACCATCCGCAGGAATCCGCCGGTTATCGACAGCACCGACGTCGCCAACTGAGCGACCGCGCTCAGCCCATGCCGCCGTTGATGCCGATCACCTGGCCGTTGATATAGCCGGCGGCATCGCTGCACAGGAAGGCCACCAGCGCCGCCACCTCTTCCGGCTTGCCGGCGCGCGCGGCCGGTACGGTCTGCTTGATCAGCTCAGGCGGAAACGCATCGGCCGCCATCTGGCCCTCGATCACCCCCGGCGCGACCACGTTGACGCTGATGCCACGGCTGGCCATTTCCCGCGCCAGCGACTTGCTTGCCCCGTGCAGGCCGGCCTTGGCCGCGGCGTAGTTGGTCTGGCCGCGATTGCCCAGCACGGCTGCCACCGACGATACGCTGACAATGCGGCCCCAGCGCGTGCGCGCCATCGGCAACAGCAGCGGCTGGGTCACGTTGAAGAAACCGTTGAGGCTGACATCAATCACCCGCTGCCAACGCTGCGCATCCATGCCGGCCATCGGCGCGTCATCGTGGATGCCGGCATTGTTGACCACGATCTGGATGGGACCATCGACCAGCAGGGCCTCCAGCGCGGCATTCACCGCTCCATCATCGGCAACATCGAAGGCCACCGCCTGCGCACTGCCACCGTCGGCGACGATCTGCGCCACCACCGCTTCGGCGCGCGCCAGGTTGGCGTTGGCATGCACGATCACATGCACGCCGTCGCTGCCGAGCCGATGGCAGATCGCGCCACCCAGATCACCACTGCCACCGGTCACCAGCGCACGTCGCTGCTTGCTCATCAGGGGTTTGCTCCGCTAGGTCTCATTGAATATTCATGGCAGCTGCAGCATCACCGCGGCACGGCCTTCTGCCAGCAACTGCCCGCGGTGATGGATGCGGAACGCATACTGCTGGCTGCCCTCGCCTTCCACCAACACCTGCGCGGTCGCCTCCAGTGCATCGACCAGATCATCGATGCGCACCACATGCAGCTGCACGTCACGCAGCGCGACCAGTACGCCCGGCAGCACCGCGCCACCCCGTTCACGCCCGCGCAGGCCACCATGCACCGCCATCGCCTGTGCACCGTATTCGCAGAGGTGGATTGCGCGCAGCTGGCCGTCATCGCACAGCGGATGCGCCGCATCGCGGTGGTTGAACGCCCGTAGCGCGATGTCCTGCGCCGACCAGCTCACGACCTCGTCCCACAGGCACATGCCGCCCTGATGCGGGACCAGTTGCAGGATTTCCTCACGTCCCAGCATGGCCAACCTCCTGCAGCGGATGCCGCGATATCAGCAGGGCCAGCACGAAATTGCAGACCACGCCCAATGCCACCGTGCTGCCGATCGCACGCAGCACCGGTATCGAGGACAAGCCAAGCAGGCTGAACACCAGCAAGGTCATCACGCTGCATACCAGCAAGCCGTGCAGGGTGCGCAGCTGGTCGGCATGGCTGTCGCCTGCGTGTTCGAAGAACAGCCCGTAATCCAGGCCCAGGCCAGCGGCGAGGATCAAGCCGATAAGGTGGAACAGGTTCAACTCCACGCCCAGGCCGCGCAGCACCGCCAGCACCAGCACGGTCGTCAGCAGCATCGGCAGCAGCACCCGCAACACGCGCCGTGGCGAGCGCAATGCAGCGCCAACGGTCAGTGCCAGCAGCAGTACCGCAAGCGCAAGCGCGACCAGCACACGGCTGCGATAGTCGGCAACGAGGGATTCGGAGGCCTGCTTCATGTCCAGCAGCTGCGCGCCATGCAATTGCGCCGTGCTGGCCACCGCGGCCACATCGTTGAGACCGCTGAGCGAGACCAGCGCGATGGCGTGATCCTTGCCCTGCACCAGCAGGCCATCGACTGCCGTCGCCAGCGGCGTGCCCTGCAGATCAGCCGGTTGCAGTGGCGGCGCACGGCGCGCCTGCTGCACATCGGCGACAAATGGCTCGAACGCATCATCGATGAACGGCGTTCCCGCCACCGCCGTTGCCAGCGCCGCGCGCAGGCTGGCTTCATCGGGCAGCTGTTGCTGGCGCTGGCGCTGCACGGCGGCGCTGGGCAGATAACGCGCCGCCATGTCGTAGCGCTCCAGCGCGCCGTTGGCGACCAGCGCATCCAGGGCCGGCCGCAGCCGTTCACTGGCAGCCAGCGCAGCCTGTGCGTCGCTGCCGCGCACGGTGACCAGATAGCGCACATCCGGCGCGCCCAGTTCGCTGCGCAGCTGCGCATCACGCTGCAGGTCCTGCGGGTCCACCGGGGTCAGCCGGCCCAGATCGTTCTGCCAGAAGGTGCCCGGGGCAAACACCATCACCGCCACAGCCAGCGCGGCGAGTACGGCCAGTGACCAGCGCGGCCGTGGCAGGCGCTGGGTGTGCTTCCACAGTCGCGCCAGCCGGTCGGAGTCGGCGAAATCGCGTGTTGCCGGGTCAATCAATGCCGGCAGCAGATAGCGCGTGGCCAGTGCCGCCGTCGCCAGTGCGGTGATGGTGAACACCGACAGCTGTTTCAAACCATCCACGCCGGAGAACAGGAAGGTCAGGTAGGCAATGCAGGTGGCGATCACCCCCGTGCCCAGCGTCGGCCACAGCGCGCGCACGTTGTCCCATGCCGAGCGACCCGGCCGCTGGTGGCTGAAGAAGTGGATGGGGTAGTCCTGCACCACGCCGATCAGGGTGAAGCCGAAGGCGATGGTGATGCCGTGTACGCCATCAAAGCCCAGCGCCACCGCGCACAGCCCGGCCAAGCCGGCACTGGCCAGCGGCAAGAAACCCAGGATCGGCATTTTCCAGCTGCGGTAGGCGAACCACAGCAGCAGGATCATGCCGATGGTATCCAGCGTGCCGATCATGCCCGCTTCGCTGGCGGTGCGGTTGCCGATCTTGACCGAGAACGCGCCCGGCCCGCTCAGCTCGATGCGGCTGCCGCTGGCGGCGGCGATGCCGACAAACCGGTTGTTGATCGTATCCACCGCCAGCTGCTGGGCGCCAGGATCAAAGCCTGCCGCATGGGTCTGCACCAGCAACAACGCCTGCTTGCCGGCGCGATCGAACCAGACATCATCGATACGTTGCGGCGCATTGGCTGGTTGCAGGGCCTCGGCCACGCGCAGCACCTGCAGGGTGGGATCGGAAGGCAGCAGGGGTTCGATCAAACCACCGGCAGGCGAGCCAAGGTCCTGCAGGCGTGCCTGCAGTTCTTCACCGAGACGGGCGCTGGCAAACGCATCTGCCGGCAATGCATCGATCAGATAGCGGTAGGGCAGCAGACGCTCGGGGAATGCCTCCAGCCCGGCCTGCTCACCATTGGCAACCAGCTCGAACTGCGCATCGGCGGCCAATACTTCACGCAGCGCGCGCGACTGCTGCGCCAGCTGCTCGGGTGCGGCCCCGGACAGTGCGACCAGCAACAACCGCGCACCCGGGCCTTCGCCCAGTTCATCCAGCAACAGCTTCTGCGCGGGCGTACGTGCGTCGGGCATGAACTTGCGCAGGTCGCCGCTGACCTGGATTCGGCTGCTGATCCACATGCCCAGCACACCGAGCAGCAGCAACCAGGCAATGGCCAGGCCGATGCGCTGCATGGATGACAGCTTCAACGCGTGCCACCGGCACTGCACAGCCCACTCAACGCGGCGGCGTCGCGAACGGCGGCCGCGGCAGTGGCGGCACCGCCCAGCAAGGTGCGCTGCACCTCGCCCTTGGCCGGCTGGGTTTCGATGCAGCGCAGTTCCGCGTTCTGGCCGTGCAGGATCACCGACCGCACGCGCCGGGCCAAGGCCTCTGCCTTGGGCGTCAGCTGCAGTTGCCAGCGCTGCGCACTGCCGGAGGCCTGCAGGCGATAGTTCTGCTCCAACGCGGCCAGATCACCGGCCAGCATCGCCCCGAAACTGGCCTGCAGATCGGCCAGTTCGGGCACGCGTTGCAGCGCGAACACCCGCGGCGGCTTGCCGGCGCGGGCAATGCTGACCTGGCCATCGGCGATGGTCGTTGTCTCTGCATAGGGCGTGCGCACCTCGCGGACCAGCGTGCCGGCATCCGGGCGGCGGTACTGGCCTTCGACCCGCAGCGGCTCCTTCAGCAACGCCGAGCCACGCAGTTCGACGAAGTTGGTCTGGCTGGGTGCCGGCTGCGCCAGTTGCCGCAGTATCCATGTGGCATCGACGCCACTGGCCAGGGCGGGGCTACTGGCCAGCAGGCCGGTCAGCAGGCACGGGAGCAGCCGTCGCACGGTCTTGGGGATGCCAGAAATCATAGAAATTGAACCAGTTGTAAGGGGCCTCGCGCAGGTGATGCTCCAACCTGCCGGCATAACGGTGGATAAGCGTGGAAAGGATCTCCGCCCGGCCGCGGCGCGGGATATCCACCACCTCGGCAAATGACTCGAAGCGCAGGTCGTAGCGGTTGCCGCCAAGGTACAGGCCAAAGGCCAGCACCACCGGTGCCTTCAATGCGTTGGCGATCAACCACGGCGCTGCCGGGAATGCAGCATCACTGCCCAGCAGCGGGGCGGCGACAGCCGGTTCATCGGGACGCGCCCGGTCCACCAGCAATGCCACCATCGCGCCATCTTCCAATGCCTGCTGGATGGCCAGCACGATCGCGGTGCCCTCCTGTCCGGCATCGATGATGCAATCAGCCAGCTTGGGGTCGAGTTCGGCCAGCAGTTCGGTGATGGCGGCATTGTGCGCGCGGTCCATCAGCACCCGCAGCTTCAGGTCCGGGCGCATCCTGGCCAGTACCCGCAGCGCATCGAAGCTGCCGAGGTGGGAACCGAACACCAGCACCCCGCGCCCCTGGTCCAGCTGCTGCAGCAAGGGCTCGGTACCGCTGCTGCGGATGTCGAACAGGGCGGTGCGGCCGGCCAGCAGGAATACCCGGTCGAGGATGGTGGCGGCGAAGGTATGGATATGGCGGGCCACTTCCAGCGCACGCGCCGGACGCCCGCGCAGGCGTCGCAGGTAATCGGCGGACGCGCGCCGTTCGGCACCCCGCACACAGTAGAAATACAGGGTGATCGGGTACAGGCAGGCGCGCGCGATGCCGCGCCCGCCATGCCGCGCGATGCCGCCGATCAAACGAATGGCGAACCGTCCGCCGCCTTCGGGACGATGCTTCCAGTCCGCCTCGTTCATGCGCCTGCGTCGCCTTCGACCAACACCAGCTCGCCACGCACCAGCAGCTGGTCCTCGCGCAACACGCGGAATTTCCAGCGTGGCGCCTGGCCTTCCAGCTCCACCCGTGCCTGCTGATCCGGCAGCAGTGGTGCCATGAACTTCACCTGCGGCAGGCGCAACGCGCCGACCGCCTGCCCCTGCTCGATCGCCACCGCCTGCAGTACCTGCTCCAGCACCACCACGCCAGGCACCAGCGGCCGACCGGGGAAATGCCCGGGCAGGCAGGGATGATCGGAGGGAATACTGAACTGCATCAGATGCTGTACCGGCGACTTTGGCACACAGGATACCGGCAGCCTTGTGTTTCAGCGCAGCAGGTCGCGCCAGAACGCCGGGCCCAGCTGGCCCATCTGGCGCAGGAAATCCCAGGCATTGCGGTAGGGCCGCTGCGGGAAAAACTGCGAACGCACGGCGTACTCCACTGCGAAAAAGCCACCGATCAAGCCCCAGTCGGCGATGTTCGCGCACCACGACCATTGTTCATGGGTCACCGGCCACCACGGTTGGATGCCGAAGGCGGCCAGCAGACCGTCGGGGACGGCGCTCATCGCCAGGCCCAGATTCACCGCCGCCAGCAGCACCAGCACCAGCGCCCAGGCAGCACTGAGGCGGCGCGTATAGCGCTCCAGTGCCGCGGTCACCGGCATGCCGGCGCGGCTGTACAGGGCCTGCACGATGCGGGTGATCAGCGGAATCCGCCCGGGCAGCAGTGAGCGCGCGAAACCCCAAGCCACCAGCAGCGGAAACACCACCGGTGGCGCCAGCAGCAGCATCCACGCCCAGGCCGAACCGCCCAGCCACCACAACAACGCACAACTGGCCGCCAGCAGGCCCCATGCCCACGCCTGCCGCCGCGCCAGCGGTTCCAGCAGGCACAGCAGCACCAGCCCGGCCAGGGCGGCCGCGGCCCACATGCCCTCGTTGCGCAGGCTGGCCACATGCGACAGCACCGGATAGGCCAGCAGCAGGATCACCCGCAGCGCCAGCGCCACCGGCCCGTGGCCGGGTTCAGGGCTGGCGGCACTCACGCCGTTCAGACCGTCTTGTTGGCTTGGATATGCGCCGACAGGGCCCGCAAGGAACCGAAAATACGGCGGTTGTCCTCGTTGTCCGAACGCAGCTGGAAGCCATAGCGCTTGCTGATGGCCAGCGCCAGTTCCAGCGCATCGATCGAATCCAGGCCCAGCCCGTCGTTGAACAGTGCCGCCTCCGGATCGATCTGGGCCGGGTCCACGTCTTCCAGGTTCAGGCTCTCGACCAGCAACCCGGCCAGCTCGCGCTCGGCTTCATTTTGTTGCGACATTTCCATACCCACGGCAAATAGACCCGCAACGATCCGGCATCGCCGACGGTTGCGCAAGCATGACAGTTCAGACGCGCGGGGTATCATTGCCGTCTCTGCGATGCCCGATACGCCGTGCAATGACGTCCCCGCTCCACGCCCGCCGCCGCTTCCACCTGCGCGCCACCTGCCTGCCCACCAATGTCACGGAGGTCTGAGATGAATGCCCAGACGTCTCCGGCGGCGGCTGCCGCGCTGCACATCGACTATGCCGATCCCTCGCAGCTGCCGGCCCTGTTGGCCGATCCGCAGGTGCTGGCCGTTTTCGGCTTCCAGACCGGCGACGCGGCGGCCCCCAGTGACGATCCGCGCTATCTGCAGGTAGGCCTGCAGGCCGACGGCGTGGCCAAGCTGGAAGTGTGGCGCAGCGACAAACCGGTCAGCCATGGCCGCGATGCCAACGGTGTGGCCTGGGCCAGCGACGGTGCGCTGATGTTCGGCGCCCTGCAAGTAGACGAAAACCTGCACGGCGGCATCCTCGGCGCCTCCGAACACGCCTACGCCCAGATGCTGCAGGCATTGTCGGCGCATGCCTATCCGCATCTGCTGCGGATCTGGAACTACCTGGATGCCATCACCGAAGGCGAAGCCGACAACGAGCGCTACCGCGAATTCTGCGTCGGCCGAGCACGCGGCATCGGCGCTATCGACACCGCCACCCTGCCCGCCGCCACCGCCATAGGTCGGCTGGATGGGGTGCGCGTGCTGCAGGTGTATTGGTTGGCCGCACGTGATGCCGGCACGCCGCTGGAAAACCCGCGCCAGGTCAGCGCCTACCGCTACCCGCGTCAATACGGGCGGCAATCGCCCAGCTTCGCCCGCGCCATGCTCGCCGCGGGCGGCAGCCGCCTGCCGCTGCTGCTGTCGGGCACCGCCAGCGTGGTCGGCCATGCCACCCTGCATGGCGACTGCACGCAGCGCCAGCTGCAGGAAACCTTTGCCAATTTTGAAGCCCTGATCGGCGCGGCCCGCGCGCACCGGCCGAGCTTGCCAGCGCAGTTCGGCGAGGGCAGCCGGCTCAAGGTCTATGTGCGCGATGCGGCTGAAATCGGCGATGTGCGCGCGGCGCTGGCCCTGCATCTGCCGGCGCAGGTGCCGTACATCGTGCTGCATGCCGCGGTATGCCGGCGCGACCTGCGGGTCGAGATCGACGGCGTCCACGACGCCTGAGGGCCTTCAGGCAGAGGCGCCGCAGCAACAGCCGCGGCGTGGCGCCTGTTCAGTGCCCCAGCAAGGCCAGCACCGCATCGCGCGGCAACTTGCCGGTGTCATTGCGCGGCAGCACCGCCACCTTGCGCAATGGGCGTGGCAGGAACACCGGATCCATGAACTCGCGCAGATCGCGCAGGATGTCGGCCTCCTCGCGCCCGGGTGCCACCACCAGCGCGGCAATGCGACCCACCGCGTGGCCGGGCTCGGCGGCCAGTTGCACCACCACCGCATCCACCACACCGGGAACGGCCTGCAGCTTGCGGGTCAGGTCACCCAACGAGGCGCGTTTGCCGGCGATTTCCAGCAGATCGGCACGCCGACCGCGCAGCACGAAGCGATCCCCCGGCAACAGTTCCACCAGGTCCGCCAGGTTCACCGGCGCGGGCAGGTGCGCCGCATGCACGCGCGTGCCATCGGGCTGGGGTTCCAGGCGTACACCCGGCAGCAGGCTCCAGGCGGTTTCGCTGGCGGTGCGACGGCGGGCGAAGATGCAGGTCTCGGTAGAGCCGAACATCTCCCGCACCTCGGTGGAAAAAGCCTGTTCGGCCGCTGCCGCAAGTTCCTGCGACAGCGGCGCGGTGGCGGTGACGATGCCGGCCAGCGGCGGCAAGCCCACGCCCGACTCCACCAGCGCCTTGAGGTGCACCGGGGTGGTGATCAGCACCCGCGGTTCCTGCACCTGCTGCAGCGCGAGCACCACGTCCTGCGGAAAGAACGGACGCCCTGCCTGCAGCGTTGCCGGTGCCAGCAAAGGCAGCAGTACCGCCATCTCCATGCCATACATGTGCTGCGACGGCACCGTTGCCACCAGCGCCGGCTGCGCCTCGCCCCACAGGTCCTGCAAGGCTTGCAGGTTCTGCGCGGTGCTGGTCAGGAACGACCCCCAGGTCTTGCTGTTGGCGCTGGGTGCACCGGTGCTGCCGGAAGTAAAACCAATCGCCACCAGCTGCGTATCCGCCAATTGCGGCAGCACGCCGTCAAGACGCGGCAATTCCATTGGCAGGACGAAGCTGCCCGGTGGCAACGGCTGCTGGGCGTCGTCAGCCAGGCAGTAGGTCTGCGGATAGCGCTGCTGCACATCGGCAACGACCGCATGCGCGCGCGACGAAGGCAGCAGATTCACCTGGCCGCGCAGTGCCACCGCGCAGAACGCGACCAGGAAGCGGTAGCGGTCGTCGCACAGGTTGACCGCATGCTGGCCCGCCGGCAGCAGTGCGGCCACGCCACGCACATGCGCGAAGAAGGTCTGCAGATCGATCGACCTGTCCGCGCCGACCGCCAGCAAGCGCTGCAGGCCACCATTGGCCAGCGGGTGGCGGGACGGGGATGACAACTGCTCGGGAACAACCGACATGCGACTACAAGGACCTCGTTCGATGGACAGCCCATCGCGACGCCGGCCACAACGGGGCGGCCAGCTTGGCCCTGCGCGGCCCGGCTGGCAAGCCGGGCCATGTCACCGGGGTTCAGTGATAGCCGGTTTCGGCCGTGACCTTGCCGCGGAAGACCTTGTACGACCACACCGTGTAACCCAGGATCACCGGCAGCAGCAGCACCAGCCCGACCATGCTGAAGCCCAGCGAGGACGCCGGTGCGGCGGCCTGCCACAGGGTCAGGTGCGGCGGCAGCAGGTAGGGCCACATGCCCAGCACCAGGCCGATGAAGCCCAGCACGAACAGCGCCAGGGTCAGCAGGAACGGCGGCAGGTCACGGCGTGGGTGCATGGCGCTGCGCCACAGCGCCACCGCCACGGCCAAGGTCAGCAGCGGCACCGGCGACAGCCACCAGAAGTTGCCATCGCTGAACCAACGCTCCATCACCCGCGACTGCAGGAACGGCAGCCAGGTGCTGACCAGGCCCATGAACACGATCACCGCCACCATGAGCGGCCGCGTCAGCGAGCGCGCCAGCGCCTGTTCCCGGCCCTCGGTCTTGAGGATCAGCCAGGTACTGCCAAGCAGCGCATAGCCGGTGACCACCGCCACCCCGGTCAGCATCGAGAACGGGCTGAACCAGCCGAATGCACCGCCGCTGTAATGCCCGTCCTGGATCGGCAGGCCCTGCACCAGCGCGCCGAGGATCACGCCCTGCGCGAACGAAGCCAGCAGCGAGCCCAGCGCGAACGACACGCTCCACAACGCACGCGAACGATGCGCCTTGAAGCGGAACTCGAAGGCCACGCCGCGGAACACCAGTCCCATCACCAGCAACAACACGGGCAGATACAGGCCCGACAGCAACACCGCATACACCTGCGGAAACGCCGTCATCAGCCCTGCGCCGCCGAGCACCAGCCAGGTTTCATTGCCGTCCCAGATCGGCGCGGCGGTATTCATCATCACGTCGAGCTGCTGCTCGTCCTCGGCAAACGGCGCCAGGATGCCGATGCCGAGCACGAAGCCATCCAGCACCACGTACATCAGCACGCCGAAGCCAATCACCGCGAACCATGCCACCGGCAGCCAGGTTGTCATCTCCATGTCAGCGCTCCTCCAGTGGTTCGTTGACGCCGGACAGCGGCCGCGCCGGGGTATGCATGCCGTCGTCGCGCGGCGGCGGGTCATGTGGCTTGGGCCCACTGCGCATGATCTTGACCAGGTACCAGATGCCCCAGCCGAACACGAACAGATAGCCGATCACGTAGATGGCAAGTGACAGCACCGTCATCCACACGCTCTGCGTACCCACCGCATCGGCGGTGCGCAGCACGCCATACACCACCCACGGTTGCCGGCCCATTTCGGTGACGAACCAACCGGCCACCAGCGCAATGAAGCCGCTGGGCAGCATCCAGTTCCAGCCGCGCAGCAACCACTTCGATTGCAGCAAACGCCCACGCCATAGCTGGAAAGCCGATATCCACGCCAACACCAGCATCAGCGTGCCGATGCCAACCATGATGCGGAATGCATAGAACACCGGTACCACCGGCGGTCGCTCGCTGGCCGGCACCGAGGTCAAGGGCGCAAAGCTACCGTCCATGCTGTGGGTCAGGATCACGCTGCCAAGCTTGGGGATGGCAATCTCGTAATCGTTGCGCTCTTCCTTTTCGTTCGGCACCGCGAACACCACCAGCGGCACACCTTCGCCCGGCCGGGTTTCATGCCAGTGCGCTTCCATCGCCGCGATCTTCATCGGCTGGTGCTCCAGCGTGTTCAAGCCATGCATGTCGCCAACGAAGATCTGCACCGGCACCGTCAATGCGGCGAATGCGACCGCGGCCACCAGCATCTTGCGGCCGGCTTCCACATGCACCCCACGGCGCAGGTACCAGGCACCGACGCCGCCGATAACAAAGCAGGTGGTGATGAACGAGCCCAAAGCCATATGCGCCAGGCGATACGGGAAGGAGGGATTGAACACCACCTGCCACCAGTCCTGCGGATGCACGATGCCATCGACCAGCGTGTAGCCCGCCGGGGTATGCAGCCAACTATTGGAAGACAGGATCCAGAAGGTGGAAAACAAGGTACCCAGCGCCACCATGCAGGTGGAGAAGAAGTGCAGCCGTGGCGACACCTTCTCCCAGCCGAACAGCATCACGCCGAGGAAACTCGCTTCGAGGAAGAACGCGGTCAGCACCTCGTAGGTAAGCAACGGCCCGATCACCGTACCGGCTACCTCGCTCAGGCGCGGCCAGTTGGTACCGAACTGGAAGGCCATGACGATGCCGCTGACCACGCCCATGCCGAAGGACACGGCGAATATCTTCTGCCAGAAAAAAAACAACTCACGCCAGACCGGGTTGCGGGTGCGCAACCAGCGCCATTCGACGAAGGCCAACCAGCTGGCGGTGCCGATGGTGAAGGCCGGGAACAACACATGAAAACTGACGACGAAGCCGAATTGGATCCGGGACAACAGCAGCGCTTCCACGGGCGCTTCTCCGCATGACCTTTAATTGGGGCAATTCTGGTCCGGTATTGGTTAAGACCGGATGTGACCGGATGTCGCAGTGCGTCAAAAAGTCGCAGCCGCTCTAGCCCCCTCCCTTTGGCGCAGCCAAGGGGAGGGTTGGGGAGGGGTCAGCTTGGCCCCCTCCCTTTGGCCAAAGGCCAAGGGGAGGGCTTGGGGAGGGGTCAGCATTTGGCTGGTCCTGTAGAGCCGAGCCATGCTAGGCAGAGGCAATAACGGTAAAACCCCAGCCGATCATGGCTAGGCAATAACCTTCTGCAGCAGCTATTAGGGCAACCGAAACATTGCCGATTCCGGCAGCTCAGCCGCCGAACCCGGCCCCCATGACCTGTGGCCCAGCCCGCCGCAGGTGCTCGCTGCTACCCTTGCGGAGTTCTCTTTCACCGGTGCCGAATGATGCCCAAGCTGCTGCCCCTGTCCCTGCTGTTGTTGACCGCTTTCGGCAGCGCCCATGCCGCGCCCACGCCGATCACCATCGAGCAGGCCATGGCCAACCCCGACTGGATCGGGCCGCCGGTGGAATCGGCCTGGTGGTCGTGGAACGGCCAACAGGTGGAATACACGCTCAAGCGCCAGGGCAGCCAGGTGCGCGACAGCTTCCGCCTGCCGCTAAGCGGCGGCGTCAGCCAGCAGGTCGCCGATGACCAGCGCGGCACCCTCGATGCCGGCGACCGCGTCTACGACAGCAGCCGCCAGCGCATGGCCTTCGTGCGCAACGGCGACGTGTTCGTGCGTGACCTGCGCAGCGGCGCGCTGACCCAGCTGACCCGCAGCAACGACCGCGCCAGCGACGTCAACTTCGCCAGCGATGGCGGCGTCATCTGGCAGGTGAGCAACAACTGGTTCCATTGGAACCCGCGCAACAACAGCACAAGCCAAGTCGCCCAGCTCAAGGCCGACAAGAACCCGGCCGACGCCCCCAAGGCCGACGTGCTGCGTGACCAGCAGATGCGCACCCTGTCCACGCTGCGCAGCGACCGCGCCCAGCGCGAGGAACTGCGTGAGCAGGGCGAACGCTGGCGCCAGGCCGACCCGACCCGCGCCGCGGCACCGATCTTCCTGGGCGCCGATGTCGAGATCGTCAGCAGCGCGCTGTCGCCCGATGCCCGCCACCTGATCGTGGTCACCAAGCCCAAGGGCTACGACGAAGGCCGCGGCGGCAAGATGCCGCTGTACGTCACCGAGTCGGGCTACGAGGAAGCCGAGGACACCCGCACCCGCGTCGGCCGCAATGATCCGGAGCCGCATGCGTTCTGGCTGGCCGACGCCGCTACCGGCAAGGTCCAGCCGCTGTCGCTGGACAACCTGCCCGGCATCACCACCGACCCGCTCGCCGAACTGCGCCGCAAGGCCGGCAAGGACGCGCTGAAGGGCAACCGTCCGCTGGAGCTGATGAGTGACTTCATGGGCGGCGGCATCCGCTGGAATGCCGACGGCAGCCAGGCCGCGATCATGCTGCGCGCCAACGACAACAAGGACCGCTGGATCGCCACCACCAGCGCCACCAGCGCGCGCCTGGAAAACCGCCACCGCCTGACCGACGGCGGCTGGATCAACTGGGGTTTCAACGATTACGGCTGGATGCCCGATGGCCGCACCCTATGGCTGCTGTCCGAGGAATCGGGCTACTCGCACCTGTACACACAGACTGGCAGCAGCAAGCCCAAGGCCATCACCTCCGGCAACTGGGAAACCTCGGCACCGGTGGTCAGCGCCGACGGCAACAGCTTCTACTTCCTGTGCAACCAGAAGTGGCCGGGCGATTACGAGGTCTGCAACGTCAACGCCAACGGCGGTGCCGTGCGCGAAGTGACCGCGCTCGATGGCGTGGAAGATTTCAGCCTGTCGCCGGATGGCCAGCAGCTGCTGGTGCGTTATTCCGCGCCCTACCTGCCGGCGCAGATCGCCGTGCTGCCGAGCAGCGGCGGTGAAGCCCGCCAGCTGACCGACACCCGCAGCGCCGAGTTCAAGGCCCGCGAGTGGGTGCAGCCGCAGATGGTGCAGGTGCCGTCCAAGCACGGCGCCGGCCACGTCTGGGCCAAGTACTACGGCCCGGAAAAGCTGGAAGCCGGCAAGCAGTACCCGATCGCCATGTTCGTGCACGGTGCCGGCTACCTGCAGAACGTGCATGCGCGTTATTCCAACTACTTCCGCGAGCAGATGTTCCACAACCTGCTGGTGCAGAAGGGTTACATCGTGCTGGACATGGACTACCGCGGCAGCGAGGGCTATGGCCGCAACTGGCGCACCGCCATCTACCGCAACATGGGCCATCCGGAGCTGGAAGACTACCTGGACGGCCTGGACTGGCTGGTCGAGACCAAGCAGGGTGACCGCGACCGCGCCGGCATCTACGGCGGCTCGTATGGCGGCTTCATGACCTACATGGCGCTGTTCCGCTCGCCGGGCACGTTCAAGGCCGGTGCCGCGCTGCGTCCGGTTGGTGACTGGCACCAGTACAACCACGCCTACACCGCCAACATCCTCAACACCCCGGACATCGACCCGGAGGCCTACCGCATCTCCTCGCCGATCGAGTACGCCGAGGGCCTGCAGGACAACCTGCTGATCGCGCACGGCATGATGGATGACAACGTGTTCTTCCAGGACTCGGTCAACATGACGCAGAAGCTGATCGAGCTGCACAAGGACAACTGGTCGATCGCGCCCTACCCGCTGGAACGCCACGGCTATACGCGGGCCGATTCCTGGCTGGACCAGTACAAGCGCATCCTCAAGCTGTTCGAGCAGGAACTGAAGTAAACATCTGCAAGGGCGCCGCAAGGCGCCCTTGTTGTTTGTGGGTGGTGGATGTTTTCTGCATACAGCCAAGAGCACCCCTCCCCAACCCTCCCCTGCGCGTTGCGCAAGGGAGGGGGCCGCTTTGCTCCCTCCCTTTGGCGCAGCCAAGGGGAGGGCTGGGGAGGGGTGCTTCTGCTTCTGCTTCTGCTTCTGCTTCTGCTTCTGCTTCTGCTTCTGCTTCTGCCCACCACCCTCCAAGCCTCCAGTACCATTCCCCACACGGAGCCCCACCCGCTGGAAGCACATGTCCACGACTGAAAACCCCATCCGCATCGTCACCGCTGTCATCCTCGATCCGCAGCAGCGCGTGTTGGTCGTGCGCAAGCACGGCTCGGATACCTTCATCCAGCCCGGCGGCAAGCGCGAGCCCGGCGAGGACGCCCTGCAGACCCTCACCCGTGAGCTGCACGAAGAACTCGGCGTACACGTCGATCGCAGCAACGCGCTGGCGCTGGGCACTTTCGAAGACGCCGCCGTCAACGAACCCGGCCGCCGTGTGCAGGGCGAGTCCTTCCTGGTACACATCAGCGGCATCCCGCAGGTACAGGCGGAAATCGCCGAGCTGACGTGGATTCCGCTGCTGCCACCGCACGGCGTGAAGCTGGCACCACTGAGCGCCCGGCATGTATTGCCCGCAGCATCCGCAGCCCTCCTCCGCGGCGGGAAAGCCAGCTGAGTCCCGTCATCATTCCTCAACGCATCCGTAGCCAGCCATCGTGAATCCACCCCAGTTTCCGTCCTCTCCAGCCCCCTCTTCCGCAGCCGCCTCGTTTGTCGCCGTCACCGCAAAGCTGTCGCTGGTGATGGCGGCGATGGCCATCATCTGGAGCCTGCTGCAGCTTCTGCTGGTAGCGCTGATGGGCCGGTTAAACATCACCGAGGTGATGCAGAACGAAGGCCTGCCGCTGACGCCGGGCATGCTTTGGCTCGCCGATCATGCGTTCTCGCTGAGCGTGCTCGGCCTGTTGCTGTCGATCGCCTTCCTTGCCGTGTCATGGGCATTGCTCAAGCAGCGCGAATGGGGCCGGATCGGCTTCATCGTCTTCCTGGTGCTGGTGGCCGTGGCCAACTTCGCCTTCCTGCCGCTGATCCACGGCATGTTTGAAGCGATGCAGGCCATGGTGCCTGCCGACTTCCTCAATTCTCCAGAAGGCCTGGAAATGCGCGTGCAACTACGCGTTGGCCTGTGGACCTCGCTGATCACCGGCATCGCCGCCGCGCTTGCATTGGCCGGACTGCACGGCTGGCTGGTGATCAAGCTGAGCCGTCCCGACGTCCGTTCCCTGTTTCACTGAATCCCCCGGAGTTTCCATGTCTGTTCCACGTCTACTGTCCGCCCTCGCCGGCGGCCTGCTGGCACTGAGCGCATTGCCGGCGGCTGCCGCCAGCTTGAGCTGCGGCAGCTATAGCGCCGAAGAAGGCTCGGCCCGCTTCGTGATTGAAAGCAGCAGCCAGGCCACGATGCGCTATGAAGGCCTGGCGCCTACCCAGTATGTAATCCGCCAGCAGGGCAACACCCTGCACGCGGCTGACGTATCGAATGGCTTCAGCACCGAGTACAGCCTCAGCAGCGACGGCAAGCGCATCACTGGCAGCCTCGGCGACTACGTGCTGGAGGCCAGCAGCAGGTGCAAGACCGCGCCCACACCGGCCGCGAACAGCTGCCGTGCCGATATCGACAGCTGCATCGAGAGCGCCAGCACGGCAACGCCGCAGCAGCTGCGCCAGTGGTGCCAGGAAGACCTGCCCTTCGCCTGCGAGCGCCTGCTGTCCAACTACCGCAACGAAGCCCAGGCCGCACTACAGGCGGCAACGCCCGATCCGGACCTGGAAGAACCTGCCGTCTGCAAGGAAGGCAATCCGCAGTACAGCGAAGCGGCCTGCCTGGCGGCAGCCAAGGAAGTGCTCGGCATCGCCATGGCCAAGGCGCTGGTCGGCGCGTTCGGCAGCAATAGCGCGGTGCTGCCCGAGCCGCGTTTGAACGAGCTGCTGCAGCTGTGCCGCAGCCATCCGGACGCCGGCTTCTGCAGCGAGGTCGCCGATGCTCATTGGGATGCCGGGAGCTACCTGCCCGCACGTGAAGCCCTGCAGCTGGCCTGCAAGGCCGGCGCCGACGAGATGACCTGCAAGCGCACACAAGCGCTGGCTGCACTGAGCGCTGCCGATCTTGACGTCGGCCCTGCCAGCAGCCTGCCCTGCGGTGACTACAAGGCCAGCACCGGCCTGATGGATGCGCTCGGTTTCGGCAACGATGGCCTGGTGACGATGGGCATGGGCAGCGAGCTGCGCGCCCGCCTGCAGGATGGCGCCATCCATATCCGCCACGACAAGGGCGGCGACTTCGTGCTCAAGCCGCTGCGCAACGGCGGCCTGCTCGGCATCGACAGCTGGAACCGCTATGCCGTCTACCAGCGCACCGGCGGCAACAACCACTGCAGCGCGCCCAAGGTATTCGTCGAGCTGCCGCTGCCGCAGGATTGCCCAGTGGGCAGCGACCCGCAGGCCTGCTGCGACAGCGGCAAGCTGCAGGGCTGCAACACCCTCGGCCACCGCCACTCGCTGGCCGGTGACTGGCAGGCCGCCGCACCGTATTACCAGAAGCTCTGCCAGGCCGGCGTCCGCGTTGGCTGCGAGAACCTGCGCAGCGTCTACGAGAACACCGGTGACGAAGACATCCCCGGCAAACTGCTGTCCATCTGCAAGCGCGACGGCAAGGGCACCCATGTGGCCTGCGATGTCTACGAGACCACCAACTGGGCAATGGCCGGTCTGGGCGCGCAGCTGATGCGAGCCGCCGAAGACCTCGACAACGAAGAAGACGCCGACGCACCGGCGCCCCCCAGCAAGGGCAAATCGCTGCGCAAGTAAGGCATGCGGCGCAGGTCGCGGCAGCGGCCTGCGCTACAGTACGCATATGAACGAATTCGACCGCGTACGCGACTATCTGACCGGCCTGCAGGACCGCATCTGCGCCGCCATCGAGCAGGCCGACGGCCAGGCCCGTTTCAACGAGGACCGCTGGCAGCGCGCCGAAGGCGGCGGCGGCCGCACCCGCATCCTGCGTGATGGCGCGGTGTTCGAGCAGGCCGGCATCGGCTTCTCCGACGTCGCCGGCACCCGCCTGCCGCCCTCGGCCTCGGCCAATCGCCCGGAGCTCGCAGGCGCCTCCTGGCGCGCCTGTGGCGTGTCGCTGGTGTTCCACCCCAGCAACCCCTACCTGCCGACCACCCACGCCAACGTGCGCTACTTCCAGGCCGAGCTGGATGGCAAGACGGTGGCAGCCTGGTTCGGCGGCGGTTTCGACCTGACCCCGTTCTATCCCTTCGACGAAGACGTGCAGCACTGGCACACGGTTGCGCGCGAGCTGTGTGCGCCTTACGGCGAAGACCGTTATGGCGCGCACAAGCGCTGGTGCGATGAATATTTCTTCCTCAAGCACCGCAATGAAACGCGCGGCGTTGGCGGCCTGTTCTTCGACGACCTGCACGCGGACTTTGAAACCGACTTCAATTACCTGCAAGCGGTCGGCGACGGATTCCTCGATGCCTACCTGCCCATCGTCGAGCGCCGCAAGGACACGCCCTACGGCGAGCGCGAGCGCGAGTTCCAGCTGTACCGCCGCGGCCGCTATGTCGAATTCAACCTGGTCTACGACCGCGGCACCTTGTTCGGCCTGCAGAGTGGTGGCCGCAGCGAGAGCATCCTGATGAGCCTGCCACCGCGCGTGCGCTGGGAATACGGCTACACCCCCGACAACGGCAGCGATGAAGCACGCCTGGCCGAGTACCTGGTCCCAAGGGATTGGCTGTAGTGCCGAGCCATGCTCGGCAGGAGCCTCACAAGCAGCACCACAACCTGTAGTGCCGAGCCATGCTCGGCAGGAGCCTCACAAGCAGCACCGCAACCGTAGTGCCGAGCCATGCTCGGCAAGGGGCCTTACAAGTAGTCTTGTAGGAGCGGCGTAAGCCGCGAAGCCATCAAAAATGAAATCGCGGCAATACCTGCAATCGGATGGTCCGCCAGCTTCGCGGCTTACGCCGCTCCTACAACACCTCTGCCGAGCATGGCTCGGCACTACATCCGGTCCTTCTTGAGGATGATGGTGATGTGGCCGTTGGTTTCAAGCAGTGCCAGGTCTACTTCATCCACGTCGTCGCAACCTGCGTCGCGCATCGCCTTGGAAAAATCGGCCTTGCTCACCAGCTCGCGCCGCAACACCTTCTGCAGTACGTGGCCGTGCCGGGCCAGTACCACCGGCTCGCCTTCGATCACCCGCTCCATCGCCGGGCTGCGGGTGGTGATCCAACCTACGAAATAATTCAGCGCAATCAGCGTGGCCGCCAGCAACAGGCCGCCGCCCAGTGAGGTGTCCTGGCCAAGCAATGCGTTCTGCACGGCATTGCCCAGCAACACCAGCAACAGCATGTCGAACGGGGTGAATTGGCCCAGCGTGCGTTTGCCGGCCACCCGCACCATCACCAGCACCACGACATAGACAATCACCGCGCGCAGGATGAATTCCCACCACGGCATCGCCAATGCGAACAGGTCGGACATGATTCCCCTCCATCACTCGATGGCAGCATCCTCGACCAGCACGGATAAAGGGAATGCGAGTATCGCGACGGCGTTATCGCGGGTCAAAATGGTTTCATTTGCTACAAAAAGAAGCCCCGCCGACCAGGGGGGGGTCGACGGGGCCGGGGAGCGGGCATTTGGGGAGGAATCCCCGCTCCGAGATCTGCTCCAGGGGATGGGAGAGATCCGCGACAGACGTTGCGTCTGTCGCGGACTATATGAGCATTCCCAACCTTGATGGATCGTGAAGAATCTGTCGTGCTTTCAAAATAATTAAGGACAGATTCATCTGCCAAATACCGCTGGCATTTAATAAATGCGGTGTAACGCGACGCATTGTTTCATTTACTAATACTTTCTAGTTAAGAAACTAGAAAATCAATGAGCCTCGTCCCAATTTTCCCCGATTCCGGTGTCAACAACCAACGGTACCCGCAGCGTCGCAGCCGACGCCATCCGTGACTCGACTTCCGCACGCAAGGTGTCGATGAATGCGGCATCGGCTTCAAATACCAGTTCGTCGTGCACCTGCAGGATCATCTTGGCCTGGTCACTGTACCCCTGCAGCCAGGCGTCCACGCTGACCATCGCCCGCTTGATGATGTCCGCCGCGGTGCCCTGCATCGGTGCATTGATGGCGGCACGCTCGGCACCGGCACGCAGGCCCTGGTTGCGGGCGTGGATGTCATTCAGATACAGGCGCCGGCCAAACAGGGTTTCCACATAGCCCTGCTCACGGGCCTGTGCGCGCATGCGCTCCATGAAGTCACGCACCGCCGGATAACGGCTGAAATACAGCGCGACATAATCCTGCGCCTGGCCGCGGTCGATACCGAGGTTCTTGGCCAGGCCAAAGGCGCTCATGCCGTACATCAGGCCGAAGTTGATCGCCTTGGCGGCGCGGCGTTCGTTCGCCGTCACCTCGTCCAGCGCGCGCCCGAACACTTCGGCCGCCGTTGCGCGGTGCACGTCGGCGCCCTGCTCGAACGCACGCACCAGACCCGGGTCTTCGGACAGATGCGCCATGATCCGCAGTTCGATCTGCGAGTAGTCGCAGGCCATCAGCTTGCGACCCGGTGGGGCGACAAAGGCCTTGCGGATGCGGCGGCCATCCTCGGTGCGTACCGGGATGTTCTGCAGGTTCGGATCGGACGAGGACAGCCGCCCGGTCGCCGCACCGGACTGGTGGTAGCTGGTGTGCACGCGGCCGGTATCCGGGTTGACCATCTCCGGCAGCTTGTCGGTATAGGTGCTGCGCAGCTTGGTCAGGCCGCGGTATTCCAGGATCACCCGCGGCAGCTCATGCTGCTCGGCAATCGCCTCCAGCGCCTCTTCATTCGTGCTGGGCTGGCCCTTGGGGGTTTTCACCAGCGCCGGCAGGCCAAGCTCGTCGAACAACACCGCCTGCAGCTGCTTGGGCGAATCCAGGTTGAAGGTATGCCCGGCCAGCTCGGTGGCCTTCTGCTGCGCGGCCAGCATGCGTGCGGACAGGTCATTGCTCTGCCGCTTCAGCTCGGCCGCGTCGATGCGCACGCCATTGGCCTCGATGCGCGCCAACACCGGCACCAGCGGCATCTCGATATCGCGGTACACGCTTTCCAGCGACGGTATCGCTGCCAGCTGCGGGGCCAATACGCGGTGCAGGCGCAGGGTGATGTCGGCGTCTTCGGCGGCGTAGGCGCCGGCTTCGTCGATGCCTACCTGGGCAAACGAAATCTGCTTTGCGCCCTTGCCCGCCACGTCCTCGAACTTGGTGGTGGTGTAGCCAAGATAGCGCTGCGCCAGCGAATCCATGTCATGGCGGGTGGCGGTGGAATTGAGCACGAAGCTTTCCAGCATCGTGTCATCGGCATAGCCCTGCACGTCCACGCCATGGCGGCGCAGCACGTGGATGTCGTACTTGCCGTGCTGGCCCAGCTTGTTCTTGCCAGCGTCCTCCAGCAACGGCTTGAGCGCGTCCAGCACCTGCTGCAGGGGCAGCTGCTCGGGCGCACCCGGATAGATGTGGCCCACCGGGATATAGGCACCCTTGCCCGGCTCCACCGCCAGACTGATGCCGACCAGGTTGGCGCGCATCGCGTCCAGCGCGTCGGTTTCGGTATCGAAGGCAAATTCGTCGGCAGCCTGCAGACGCGCAACCCAGGCCTGCAGCTGTTCGCTGGTGAACACCGTTTCGTATTCACCCTTTTCTGCCATCGCTGGATCAAGGCCAACAACCGGCTCGCTATCAGCTGCCTTGGCGTAGCCGGCGGCGGTGCCGCGCAGGCTGGGCTTGCTGTCGGCGGCCACGTCCGGCGCTGCCACGCCGCCCAGCTCACGCAGGGCCTGGGTGAAGCCGTAACGCGCATACAGCTCGCGCAGCGTCTCCACGTGCTGTTCGCGCAGCTTCAGGTCGCGCGGGCCCTGTTGCAGCGGCACATCGGTGCGGATGGTGACCAGGTCACGGTTCAGCGGCAGCCGCGGCAGCGCGGCGCGCAGGTTCTCGCCGATCTTGCCCTTCATGGTCGGGGCGGCGGCAATCACGCCGTCCAGGTCGTTGTACTCGGCCAGCCACTTGGCAGCGGTCTTGGGGCCGCACTTCTCCACCCCCGGCACGTTGTCGACGGTGTCGCCCATCAACGCCAGGTAATCGACGATCTGCTCGGCACGCACGCCGAACTTGTCGATCACCGCCGCATCCGAATCGGTACGGCTGCCGGTCATGGTATTGACCAGCACCACGCCCGGCCGCACCAACTGGGCAAAATCCTTGTCGCCGGTGGAGATGGTGACTTCCAGGCCGTCCTTGGCACCGGCCAGGGCCAGGGTGCCGATCACGTCATCGGCTTCCACGCCGTCCACGCGCAGGATGTCGATACCCAGCGCCTGCACGATGTCGCACATCGGCTGCACCTGCGAGCGCAGGTCGTCGGGCATCGGCGGACGGTTGGCCTTGTACTCGGCATACATGTCGTCGCGGAAGGTCTTGCCCGGCGCATCGACCACGAAGGCGACGTATTCGGGTTTTTCCTTCAGCGTGGAGCGCAGCATGTTGACCACGCCGAACAGCGCGCCGGTGGGCTCGCCATTGGCGTTGGTCAGTGGCGGGAGCGCGTGGAACGCGCGGTACAGGTAACTGGAACCGTCAATAAGGACTAATCTGCTCATGCGCTGATTCTACGCGGCGGGCCGCTGCTGCATGTGGACAGGCATAATCGGACCATTCCCACCGAAGGAAGCACCACCATGAAATCCTTGCTGCTGATCCCCCTGCTGGCCCTGGCCGGCTGCGCCACGCTCGGCGCTGGCTCGCCACCGGTTGATGTCAAAGGTGCGGATGTCACCCGCAAGGCGATGGACAACGGCGACACCATCGAGGAATACCGCGTCGGTGGCACCC
This sequence comes from Stenotrophomonas sp. STEN033, assembly GCF_056856655.1. Lineage (NCBI taxonomy): Bacteria > Pseudomonadati > Pseudomonadota > Gammaproteobacteria > Lysobacterales > Lysobacteraceae > Stenotrophomonas > Stenotrophomonas sp. STEN033. The sequence continues at coordinate 121,215 of NZ_JBXFWM010000002.1, read as the reverse complement.
TGCGCATGGTCAAGGTGACCCCGGCCCGTGGTGCCCCGTTCTACATGTACGACCGCGACGGCGACGGCCGCATGGACAGCGACAAGGACGGCACCAAGCCGGTGTATTGGAAGCTGTATAGCTGGTGATCCAGCCCCCTCCCTTGCGTGCGCAGCACGGAGGGGAGGGTTGGGGAGGGGTGCTTTGGGCAGCGAAGCGTGAATAGCAGCCGACCCTTTCACCTGCTCCTACAAAGACCTCGTTTGAGGGCTTTGCTGATTCGGCTCACTGGTTTCTTTGGGGACACAGCGGGAAGCACCCCTCCCCAGCCCTCCCCTTCGCTGCGCGAAAGGGAGGGGGCAAAAAGCCGAAAGCCCGCTAATCGAGGGCTTTGTTGATTCTGATTGCTGGTTTCCTTGGGGACAAAGCGGAAAGCACCCCTCCCCAACCCTCCCCTTCGCTACGCGAAAGGGAGGGGGCAAAAAGCCGAAAGCCCTCTAATCGAGGGCTTTGTTGATTCTGGTTGCTGGTTTCTTTTGCGGACACAGCGGAAAGCCCCCTCCCAAACCCTACCCTTTGCCCTCGGCAAAAGGGAGGGGGCCAAGCTTTGCCCCTCCCCTTTGGCGTAGCCAAGGGGGAGGTTGGGAGGGGGTGGTCTTGTGCTTTGGGCTTTTGCGGCTCCAGCCAAGAGCCCCGTCCACAGCCCTCCCTTCGCTGCGCGAAAGGGAGGAAGCTGAAAGCCTCAGCGGATCACCAGCACCGGTACCGTGCTGCGGGCCAGCACTTCGGAGGTCTGGCTGCCCAGCAGTACCCGGGTGACGCCACGCCGGCCGTGCGATGTCATCACCAGAAGGTCGCTGTTGCAGGCCTTGGCGGTGTCGATGATGCCGTCGGCGGCGTAGCGGTCCAGCACGTGGTGGGTCTGCACGTCCGCCACATCGGCCGCGTGTGCGGCGGCCAGCGCCGGTTGCAGGATCTTCTGCGCGGCTTCCTCACGGTCCTTCTTGTACTCCGGACTGGCCTCGTAGCCAGCGCTCCAGCCCATGGCGTCGTACATGCCCACCGCCCACGGCTCGGAAACCGTGACGATGTCGACATGCGCGCCCAGTTGGGCGGCCAGCTCCAGCCCCTTGGCCAAGCCCTTGGCGGAAAGCTCGGAACCGTCGGTGGCGATCAGGATGCGCTTGTACATGGCAGTTCTCCTTGGATGAAAGGGGGTGGTGACACCATTGCACACCCGATGGTGCCCCCATGCCTTGCGCCAAATCAAACCGGGACCCTCAAACGTTGACCCATACCTCCCAGTGTGGTCCGCGCTGCTGCCAGTCGAACTCAACCGGCAGGAACTTCTCGATCAGCCGCGCATTGCTGCGCAGGTGGTCGCTGAGGCTGGCGGTGGTGAAGCGCCCACCGCCGGCCAGCGCCATCGGCAACAGTAGTTGGTCCGACAGGTGCTCGCCCACGCAGGCACCGCCGTCCAGATAGGTCTGCACGGTCTCGGCCAACCGGCCCGCCACGTCCTCGGCAGCCAGTCCACGTTCGCCATGACTGTCGAAATGCTCGACATGCAGGTCATGCCGCACCGTCACCGAGGCCACGTTGCCCGGCCCCAGCGCCGGCCGCACCACCCGCACATGGCGTGGATGGGCATCCAGCCCAAAGCGCTTGGCCAGCACATCCAGCTCGCGCTGGCCGATGGCGGCAGGCAGGCCCGATACCAGCACCTGCGCTTCCAGCTTCTGCAAGGGCCCGCGCACGCTGAATTCCTGTGCCTGCAGTTGCGGGCATGGCTGTACCGTGGCCTCAAGCATACCGCCACCGGCCGGGTGGAAGCCCGGTACATGCAGCTGCAGTTCCGCCTGCACGCCCATCCGCGCCAGTGCCGGCAGATAGCAGCTGCTGACGAAGTCGGCACTCGGCGCCATCGGGTTGTGCGTACCGCCTTCCAGCCGCACACGTGACGGCGCGGACGCCTGCCATAGCGCGGGCAGCACCGTCTGCAGCACCAGCGTCGCCGAACCTGCGCTGCCGATGGCGAAGTGATAATCGCCCGCCTGCACGATGCCCGGCACGAAACGCAGCGTGTTCGCGCCCAGGGCTGCGCCTTCCACCTGCGCATTGCTGATCCGCGCCGCGGCGTTGACCGCAGTCAGGTGCTGGCGCATCAGTCCCGGCCGCGAACGCATCGCGCGGATGTCCTGCATGGCAAAGCCAATCCCGGTGCACAGGCTCAAGCTCAGCGCGGAACGCAGCAATTGCCCGCCACCCTGACTCCCATCTATTTCAATCATTTCCATTGTCTTGCCTTCCTGTGGCGCCCCACCGCAGTGGGGCGCCATCTTGCCTTATCCCTTCACACACACCACCTGACGCAGGGTATGCATGATCTCAACCAGATCGCGCTGCGCCTCCATCACCGCCTCGATCGGCTTGTAGGCGGCCGGTGACTCATCCACCACCTCGGCGTCCTTGCGGCACTCCACGTGCGCGGTGGCCTTGATGTGGTCATCCACGCTGATCAGCTTGCGCGCCTTGGTGCGGCTCATCACGCGGCCGGCACCGTGGCTGCAGCTGTGGAAGCTGTCCTCGTTGCCCAGCCCGCGCACGATGAAGCTCTTGGCGCCCATGCTGCCCGGGATGATGCCCATCTCACCCTTGCGCGCACTCACCGCGCCCTTGCGGGTAACAAGTACATCCTTGCCGAAGTGGTGCTCGCGGTTGACGTAGTTGTGGTGGCAGTTGACCGCCTCGGCCTGGGCCTCGAACGGCTTGCTGATCACCGTACGCGCGGCCGCAACCACATTGCGCATCATCACCTCACGGTTGATACGGGCAAAACGCTGCGCCCAGTCCACCGCAAACACGTAGTCGCCGTAATGCGCGCTGCCTTCCGGCAGGTACGCCAGGTCCTGGTCCGGCAGGTTGATCATCCAGCGGCGCATCTCCTGCTTGGCCAGTTCGATGAAGTAGGTGCCGATGGCATTGCCGACGCCACGCGAACCGGAGTGCAGCATGAACCACACGCGCTGTTCTTCATCCAGGCATACCTCGACGAAGTGGTTGCCGGTACCCAGCGTTCCCAGGTGCTTGAGGTTGTTGGTGTTCTTCAGCTTGGGGTGACGCTCGCAGATCAAGGCGAAGTCGGCCGCAAGCTGCGACCAGCCTTCCACCGCCAGCTCCGGCGCGGTGTCCCAGCTGCCCTTGTCACGACCACCACGCGTCACGCTGCGGCCGTGCGGCACCGCGCGTTCGATCGCGCTGCGCAGCGCCGACAGGTTGTCGGGCAGGTCACTGGCGGTCAGCGTGGTACGGGTGGCGATCATACCGCAGCCGATATCCACGCCCACCGCCGCCGGAATGATGGCACCGATGGTCGGCACCACCGAGCCCACGGTTGCGCCTTTGCCCAGGTGGACGTCAGGCATCACCGCTACCCATTGATGGATGAAGGGCAGGCGCGCGATGTTCTTCAGCTGCTCGCGGGCTTCGCCTTCCAGCGGCACGCCGCGCGTCCACAGCTTGATCGGTGCCGCACCAGGCTCCTGGATGACGTTGTAGTTGGTGTCGTTCATTGATGGCTTTCCTGTCATCTTCAAATATAGAGGTGCGGTGACAAACAGTGGTGGAAGTGTCCGCAACGCCAGAAGTAACTTCTGCCGTTGCGGCCGGGAGTCGAACCCGACCCCGCAGGGCTGCCTTTGTAATTCCACCTGCATTCACCGCATGGAACAGCTACGAAAGGTGCCGGCCTGCACGACGAGGTTTGAAGGAACATCCTGCTCTAACCAGACTGAGCTACCGCTGCGTTTCCACAGCGGGCGGGATTCGAACCCGCGACCCGGAGCTTAAGAGGCTGTAGTTCCTTCGGCATTCGTGCGTGCCGACGTTGAAACGTGTTCATGCCGAAGCATGAAGTAATACAAATAGGGTGCCGGCGAATACGACAAGAATGATGGAACGTTTCACCGCTGTGCCACGAGGGCAAGGCGGCGATCCTGCTCTATCCACTGAGCTACCGATGCATTGCGGCATCGGGCGGGAATCGAACCCGCGACCTGGAGCGTCAAATGCTGTAGTTCCATCGGCATTCGTACACGCCGACATTGAGGGGTGGGAGCAGACGGCAAGGGTTGGACTGACTTTCCGGATTCGAACCGGAATGAACAACCAATGTAGTCAGGCCGGCATCCGCCTTCTCCCATGAAATAGTCTCCAGGCCCGGCCGGCCCCATTGCCGGCCGGGCATCACGGCGGCGACATCCGTGTCGCCCTTACAGATTCATTGCCGCGATCCGCTCCACCCAGCGCGGACGCTGTACCGGCGGCAGGCTGGCGTTGGCCAGCAGCTCGAACACCGCATCGCTGAAGCCGCCGATATGCAGCACGTCTTCGCGCTCAACCGTCTGGCTGCTGGACACCGGCTGCAGATCGATGCAGATCAGCTGCGCCTGCGGGCAACGCGCCTTCAGCGCGGCCCACTCACGCATGGTTGCGGTCTCACGGCTGCCGCGGGTGTCACGCCAGCTCTCGTTGTCCGACACCAGCACCAGCAGATCCACCTGCGCACGCTTGCGGTTGAGATAGGCCAGCGGTGCGCTTACCGAGGTACCGCCACCATTGATCGCCAACTGCCGTGCCAGCGTCATCACGCTGTCACGCGGGTTCAACTGCTGCGGATGCACCTCGGTGTCGAACGGCAGCACCTGCGCCTGCGGGTGACCGCGCAACACGCAGGCCGCGATCAAGGCCGCCACGTCGACGCACCGCGCCGCCGAGCTTGCTCCCTTGCGATAGCCGGTCACCGGCCACTGCATCGAGCCGGAGACGTCCACCGCCACCACCACCTTGCCCTGCAATGCCGGCACCGACGCAGTCGCCACTTCCATCGCGTCCTGCAGCGCGTCCAGGATCGGACGCGGCAGTGCCGCACCGGCGTGGTAGGCCATCAGCAGCTGGTAGGGCAGCACCCGCGAACGGGCGATCTGCTGCGGGTCACGCAGCTTCGCTGCCACTTCGGCAACCATCGCCGCATCCTCGAACACACCGTGACGGGCAAAGGTGTTCAAGTTCATCCGAAGCTGCTGCCAGCTTGAGTTGCGCGCCAGCACCGACCACTGCGCGGCATCCAATGCCAGCGCGCTGTAGTACTGGAACGGCAGGTCCGGCAGCATCCCGCGCGGTTCGCGCTTGAACGCCTCGTAGGCACGCAGTTCCGCTGGTAACAGCGCCTCGTCGTACGGCCGCCCGATCACCCAGGCATACAGCGCCTCACGCGCGGCATCCTGCGGCTTGGGGTGGACCATGCGGATCACATCGGCCAGCGACGGCTGGTTGCCGATCGCCGCGCGGATGATCGCCTTCGGCGAGGCCTGCTGCAGCCACTGCCGCAGCATGCGCTTGGGCAACGAGCCCAGCGAACGGCGGCCCACCCGACCGCTACGCATGATCTGCACGAAGGTACGCAGCATGCGGCCGTTGTCGATCACATGCGGGAAAGCAGCGGCAAACGCCTCGCCATCACGCACGCTCAGCAGCGCCAACAGCAGCGCGGGCACGTCCTTCATATGCGCCACGCCGTGGGCATAGGCCGCGGTGCGGGCAATGAAGCCAGCATCGACCTCGTTGCACAGCGCCTGCACCTGCTCCAGTTGCGCATCGGCGCTGGCGTAGAAGGTGCTGTTCAGGCAACCGGTGGCGGCGAACAGGGCCAAGGCCGCACGCGGGTCGCGGACATAGGCCGATCCACCGGCTTCGTTGCGGACCGTGGCCTTCGGCAGCAGGGCGCCGCGGAAGGATGCGAACAGGTTTGCGTTGGCCATTTCGTACTCCTCGGCGGGAACTGCCCGCCGCTTGTCTGCCCCTATAAACGCAATGGCCGTGCCAACTTTTCCATTATTCGATCAATTCATTGATTTACAAAGGTATTTTTAATTTCCAGGAGAGAACTCGCGCATCCGTGATGCGGACTTACGTATACTTTCAGCGCGCTTTTTATAGGAATTGATATGTCCAAGCGTCAGGTCATCTTCGGCATGCTCGGCACCCAGCTCGATTCGGGCAGCGGCCCCGGTCGCTGGGAAAAATGGCGGCCCACCGTAGCCCTGGGCATGCATGAAGACTTCCAGCCCGATCGCATCGAGCTGATGCTGGACGAGCGCCGCTTCAGCCGGCTGGCCAAACTGGTGCAGGAAGATCTGGCACTGGTATCACCCGGTACCGAGCTGCGCCTGCACGACACCTACCTGGTCGACCCCTGGGAATTCGAAGGCGTCTACGCACGCCTGCACGACTTTCTCGCGGCCTATCCATTCCAGCCGGACGAGGAGGACTACTACGTCCACATCACCACCGGCACCCACGTCACCCAGATCTGCTGGTTCCTGCTGACCGAGAGCCGCCACTTCCCCGGCCGCCTGCTGCAGACCTCGCCGCCGCGCAAGCAAGGCAATGGCGACCCCGGCAGCCACGCCGTGATCGATCTGGACCTGTCGCGCTACGACCACATCGCCCAGCGCTTCGCCCAACAGCAGCTGCAGGATCGCGACCTGCTCAAGAGCGGCATCGCCACCCGCAACCCGGGTTTCAACCGGATGATCGAGCAGATCGAGAAAGTCGCCACGCGCTCGCGCGCACCGATGCTGCTGACCGGCCCCACCGGTGCCGGCAAGAGCCAGCTGGCCAAGCGTGTGTTCGAGCTGAAGAAGCTCAAGCACCAGTTGCCCGGTCGTTTCGTCGAAGTGAACTGCGCGACCCTGCGCGGCGACGGCGCGATGAGTACCTTGTTCGGCCATACCAAGGGCGCCTATACCGGCGCCAGCAGCGACCGCGCCGGCCTGCTACGCTCGGCCCACCAAGGTCTGCTGTTCCTCGACGAGATCGGCGAGCTGGGTGCGGACGAGCAGGCCATGCTGCTGCGCGCACTGGAAGAGAAGCGCTTCCTGCCGGTGGGCAGTGACCGCGAGGTGGAAAGCGACTTCCAGCTGATTGCCGGCACCAACCGCGACCTGCAGCACGATGTCCGCCAAGGCCGCTTCCGCGAGGACCTGCTGGCACGACTGAACCTATGGACTTACCAACTCCCCGGCCTTGCCGAACGCAGCGAGGACATCGAGCCCAACCTGGAATTCGAACTGGAGCGCTGGTCACGCGAGCAGCACGAACGCGTGCGCTTCAACGCCGAAGCGCGTAGCCGCTATCTGACATTCGCCACCAGCAGCGAAGCTGCATGGCGCGGCAACTTCCGCGATCTGGGCGCCAGTGTTGTGCGCATGGCGACGCTGGCAAATGCAGGACGCATCCAGGCCGACGGCGTCGATGAAGAGATCAACCGCCTGCGCACGCAATGGCATGGCGGCGATGATGCATCGCCACTGCAGGCATTGCTCGGCGATGTTGCCAACCAACTGGACCGCTTCGACCGCGTGCAGCTGGAAGAAGTGGTACGCGTCTGCCTGCGCTCAAAAAACCTGTCAGCCGCCGGCCGTGAACTGTTCGCGGTATCACGCACGCAGCGTGCCAGCACCAACGACGCCGATCGCCTGCGCAAATACCTGGCCAAGTTCGATCTGGATTGGGAGCAGCTGAGGAATCACGCAACCCCACTGTAGTGCCGAGCCATGCTCGGCAGCCCTTGGCACAGGGGCTCATGCGCGCGCCATTCCCCGGGTGCGCTGCGCTTACCCGGGCTACATCAGATCACCGTCAGATTCGCATACGCCATCACCAACCACTTGCTGCCGGCGTCAGCGAACTCGACCTGCACGCGAGCGTGTTGGCCGTTACCTTCGTAGTCAGTGACCATACCTTCGCCGAACTTCGGGTGATTCACCAACGCGCCCAGCTTGATCGGCGGTGCTTCGATATTGGCGTGACCGCCCATCACCCGGTTGGCACCCAGCGAGGCCGGGCGCGAGACCTGCACCTTGGGACGAACCTCGTTGAGCAGCTCGCGCGGGATCTCACGCAGGAAGCGTGACGGCAGGCTGTAATTGTCCTGGCCGTGGATGCGGCGCGATTCGGCATAGCCGAGTACCAGCTTCTGCCGCGCGCGGGTGATGCCGACGTAAGCCAGACGGCGCTCTTCTTCCAGACGCCCACTTTCTTCGAGCGAACGCGCACTGGGAAACAAGCCTTCTTCCATGCCGGCCAGGAACACCAGCGGGAACTCCAGGCCCTTGGCCGAGTGCAGCGTCATCAGCTGCACTCCCTCTTCACCTGCCTGTGCCTGGCCTTCGCCAGCTTCCAGCGAAGCATAGGACAGGAACGCCACCAGCTCGCTCATGTCCTCAGCGCCTTCCTCGATATCATCTTCGCGACGCACGAAGCGCGAGGCCACCGAGATCAATTCGTCGAGGTTGTCGGTGCGCGATTCCGAATCCAACGCGTTGCGACTCTCCTTGCCCCAGTGCTCACGCAGCGCCGAACGTGACAGCACGTGATCGATGCGCTCGGACAGATCCATCTCGCCGGTTTCGGCGGTGATCTGCTGCACCAGGTTGATGAAACCGGCCAGCGCATTCTTCGCGCGGGAGGTCAGATCGGTGCCCTGCGTGGCCAGCATCGCTGCCTCCCACAATGGCAGCGCCTGCTGCCGTGCGATGCGCCGCACCTCATCCAGGGTGCGCTCGCCAATGCCGCGCGTCGGTGTGTTCACCGCACGCTCGAAGGCCGCATCGTCGTTGCGGTTGGTCATCAGGCGCAGGTAAGCCAACGCGTCCTTGATTTCAGCACGCTCGAAGAAGCGCATGCCACCGTACACGCGGTACGGCACCTGCTCGCTGAGCAGGGCTTCTTCGAAGGCACGCGACTGCGCGTTGCTGCGGTAGAGCACGGCGACATCACCGTAGCTGCCACCATCACGCACCCACTGCCGCGCACGCTCGACCAGGTAACGCGCCTCGTCCATCTCGTTGTAGGCGGCAAACAGGTCGATGGGATCGCCGTCGCCGCTGTCGGTCCACAGCTGTTTGCCGATGCGGTCCGGGTTGTGCGCGATCACCGCATTGGCGGCGCCAAGGATGTTGGCGGTGGAGCGGTAGTTCTGCTCCAGGCGGATGGTCTGCGCGCCAGGGAAATCCTTGAGGAAGCGCTGCACGTTCTCGACCTTGGCACCGCGCCAGCCGTAGATGGCCTGGTCATCGTCACCGACCACGAATACATGCGCGCTGTCGCCGGCCAGCACGCGCACGAAGGCGTACTGGATGGCGTTGGTGTCCTGGAACTCGTCGACGAGGATCTCGCGGAAGCGGGCGCGGTAATGCGCCAGCAGCGCCGGGTTGTCGCGCAGCAGTTCATGCGCGCGCAGCAGCAGCTCGGCGAAGTCGACCAGGCCGGCCCGGTCGCAGCGCTCCTGGTAGGCCGCATAGGCCTGGCGCAGGGTTTCGCCCCACTGGTCATGCGGCTCGGGCTGGATGTGCTGCGGACGCCGACCCTCATCCTTCTGCGTGTTGATCCACCACATCACCTGCTTGGGCGGGTACTTGCTGTCGTCCAGCTCAAGCTGCTGGACCACACGCTTGACCATGCGCAGCTGGTCGTCCGAATCCATCACCTGGAAGGCTTCGGGCAGCCTGGCATCGGCCCAGTGCAGGCGCAGCAGGCGATGGGCCAGGCCGTGGAAGGTACCGATCCACATGCCGCGGCTGCCCTTGCTCAGCTGCAGGTCGATGCGGTGGCGCATTTCGCCGGCCGCCTTGTTGGTGAAGGTGACCGCGAAGATGCCGTGCGCGGGCACGCCACAGACTTCGGTAAGCCAGGCGATGCGATGGATAAGCACACGCGTCTTGCCGGAACCGGCGCCGGCAAGAATCAGGTGGTGACCAAGAGGCGCGGAAACGGCCTCGCGCTGGGCTGCGTTCAGCCCGTCGAGCAAGTGGGAGACATCCATGCGCCCATTTTACGGGAAGCAGGCCAACGCTACCTGTAGTGCCGAGCCATGCTCGGCAGGGGCTTTACCAGCCCCCTCTGTAGGAGCGGCGTCAGCCGCGAAGCTCGCAGCGCGCGAAAGGCCTCAAAAGCCAACCCCTCCCCAACCCTCCCCTTTGCTGCGCAAAAGGGAGGGGGCAGAAGCACTACAGGGCTTGCTTTGCCGCCGCTGCCGCCTGCCCACGCAATTCAGGAATCGCCAGGCTTTCCCACAGGCTGCCGATGCGCAGACTGCCCAGCACCTGCACGCGCGGCTCAACCATGCCATCGGCGTCGATCAGGCTGCCGTCGGCCGCTGTATCCAGGCCGATTCCATGCGGGCCGGCACGGCCCACGCCACTGCCCAGCAACTGCTGCAGCAGCGGATTACGCATCGCCTGCGCGCGCATCTCCACGCCAGTGGCGTTGACCACGCATTGCACTTCCAACTGCAACGGCTGACGCCAGCGGTTCAGCGCGCCCAGCCGCACACAGGCACCTTCGGCAACGGCGGTTTCCAGGCGACCGCGATGCAACTGCAGGCGACCGGCCAGCTGCAACTCCTGCAGCTGCGCATGCAGCGGCGCGGCGATACGGTGGCGATGCACGTCCCAGTAACGCACCACATGCCGCAGGAAACGACGCTGGTCGTCGAATGAAAGGCTTTGCCACAAGCGCTGACCCAGCGGACGGATACGATCCATCACGCTCTGCCACGGAATATCGCGGGCTGCCGCCTCGGCTGCATGACGCCGCAATGCGTGCATGCGCTGGCGCAGGCTCATCGACAGCAAAGGCTCGGGATCGTAGTCAGCGGCAGCACCCTTGGCGTGCGGCAAGGGCAGCAGTGCATGCCGCGACAGCACATGGATACGCCCGCGATGACCGTTGGCCTGCAGCGTCGCCACGCTGTCCGCCATGCTCAGGCCGGAACCAATGATCGCAACATCGGCATTGTCTGCAATGGCATCGAGCGCGGCGTAATCCCAGGCCTCCACGCGCTTGCCGCTGACCAGACTGCTGGCACCGCGCGCCGGCAGTGGCCGCAGCGCATTGCCCACCGCCAGGACCACTCGCCCAGCCTGCACTGGCCGGCCCGAATCCAGGGTCAGCAGCACGCCTTCCTGATTGGGCTGCAGCGCCTGTACCCGCGCAGCCAGAATCTCCAATTGCGCAGGACTGGCGTCCACCGCCTGCTGCAGGCGCAAGCGCAGGTAGTCGGCGTAATGCCGACGCGACACGAACTGCCCAGCCACCTGTTCCCGCGACAGCGCAGGAAACGCCTGCACTTCACACAGGTAATCAAGGAAGTCATCGGGTTGTTCAGGAAAGCCGCTCATCTTGGCGGCCGGCACGTTCAGCACGTGCTCCTCGCGCGTGGTGGCATAGGCCACGCCGCGGGCCAGCGGCAGGTTCGGCTCGATCACCAGCAGGCGCAGCGGCTGGCTTGCGCCACGCAGTACACCGATGGCGGCAAGTACGCCGGCGGCGCCACCACCAATGATGGCCAGATCACACAATGCAGGGGTATCAATAACACTCATCTGCCCGATTGTAGGCGATGCAGTACCCCCGCCTGATGCTGCACGGGCATGTATTCATGCTGGCAGGGCGGGAACTTTTTCACAGCCCTGAAACACAGAACCCGCCTTTCGGCGGGTTCTGCTTGGAACAGCAGCTCAAACAATCCCTGGGGATTACTTGATCTTGCCTTCCTTGTACATCACGTGCTTGCGAACAACCGGATCGTACTTGAGGAATTCCATCTTCCCCGGGGTGTTCTTCTTGTTCTTGTCGGTCGTGTAGAAGTGGCCAGTGCCGGCCGAGGAAATCATACGGACCTTATCGCGCTTACCTGCCATGATCGTTTACTCCTCAGACCTTTTCGCCGCGGGCACGCAGCTCAGCCAGAACGGAATCGATACCGTTCTTGTCGATGGTGCGCAGTGCATGCGCGGAAACACGAAGCTTGACCCAGCGGTTCTCGCTGGCAACCCAGAAACGGCGCTCGTGCAGGTTCGGCATGAAACGACGACGGGTCTTGTTGTTGGCGTGCGAGACGTTGTTACCCGTCTGCACTCGCTTGCCGGAAACTTGGCATACGCGGGACATTGCGCACCTCGGTAATGTTGATGACTTCCTTAGCCAGGAAGACGGCGGCCCCGGCGGTTACCCGCCACGCGTCATGGGAATCAAAGGGTTACGCTGACAAGGATGGCCAGATGACGTGTTCCCGGCCACCGATCCGGAGAATTCCGGACACAGCGAGCCGCGTATTATGCCCAGACCAGGGCCTGCTTGCAATTCAGAGGCTTGGCGGATGCCATTGGGCCTATTCAGGCAGCCCCCAATTCCCGCCACGCCGCCCGGGCCACCTTCCAGGCCGAGCGCAGGAACAGCAGCAGCAAGGCCACGGCGATCAGCAGATCCGGCCAGCCGGCGCCGAAGGCCCAGACCGCCAGCGCAGCCAGGATCACCGCGCCGCCCTCGTATACGTCATTCAGCGAACAGGCCCAGGCCGAGGCCAGGTTGATGTCGCCCTGCCGGTATGGCCACAGCAGGCGCACGCAGAACAGATTGGCGGCAAGGTTGAGCAGCGCGGCGATGCCCATGCTTTCGAACAGCGGCAGATGCGGATGGGCCAGCTTCCAGGCAATGCCTGCAGCGACCGCAATTGCCGCGCACAGAATGAAGACCGCCTTGAGCATGGCCACCCGCGCCTTGGCGGCAAGGCTGGCGCCGACCACGGCCAGGCTGAGTGCGTAGGTGAGTGCGTCGCCGAGGTTATCCAGGCTGCCGGACAGCAGCGAGGCCGAGCCGCTATGCCAGGCGGCGAGCATCATCATCACGAAGGTGATCAGGTTGATTGCCAGCACCTGGTAGAGCACGCGGCGCTGCTGCGCCTGCATGCGCTCGACTTCCAGGGTTTTGCCGCAGCCACAGCAGTCGCTCATTGGGGTTCCGCAGGAATGTTTTGTTGGATTATCGCGCTGATGTGCCAGGGCAAGTAGAAATCAGCGAGCCGCCAACGGTAGTGCCGAGCCATGCTCGGCAGGGGCCTTGCCAGCGAAAAGCTTGCCCTCACCCCAACCCCTCTCCCGTAAACGGGAGAGGGGCCAGAAAGGTAGTGCCGAGCCATGCTCGGCAAGGGCCTTACCAGCGAAAAGCCGCCCTCACCCCAACCCCTCTCCCGTGAACGGGAGAGGGGCTTTAAGCGAAGCAGGGGCTTTAAGCGAAGCAGGAGCTTCAAGCCAAAGCCAAAGCTTCACGCCAAGCAGGCGCTACTTCCCGTTCCGATGCAGCCAGCGATAGAGCACCGGCAACACCAGCAAGGTCAGCAACGTGGACGAGACGATGCCACCGATGACGACAGTTGCCAGCGGCCGCTGCACTTCCGAACCCGCGCCTACGTTGAAGGCCATCGGCACGAAGCCCAGCGATGCCACCAAGGCAGTCATCAGCACCGGGCGCAAACGGCCCAGTGCGCCCTCGCGCACCGCCACATCCAGACTGCGGCCTTGCTCGCGCAGATGGCGGATGAAGCTGATCATCACCAGGCCATTGAGCACCGCCACACCAGACAGCGCGATGAAACCAACACCGGCCGAGATCGACAAGGGAATGCCGCGCAGCGCCAAGGCCAGCACGCCACCCGTCAAAGCCAAGGGCACACCGCTGAACACGATGCTGGCATCACGCGCCGAACCGAAGGCCCAGAACAACAAGGCGAAGATCAGCAGCAAGGTCACCGGCACCACCACCGCCAGACGCTGGCTGGCCGAAATCAGCTGCTCGAAGCTGCCGCCGTATTCCACCCAGTAACCAGCCGGCACCTTCACCTGCGCGTCGATGGCCTGCTGCAGCTCGCTGACAAAGCCACCGAGGTCGCGATCACGCACATTGGCAGTAATCACGATGCGGCGCTTGCCGTTATCGCGGTTGATCTGGTTCGGGCCTTCACTGCTTTCAATCCGCGCCAACTCGCGCAACGGAACCGTACGTGCATCGCCGCTGCGCCAGCCCCCTGCACGACTGGATTCATCCGCACTGTCCTGTGCCAGCGCAGGCTCCAGCGACACCGGCAGATCGGCCAGTGCTGCCGGGTCCTGGCGGATGCTTTCCGGCAGGCGTACGACGATGTCGAAACGACGGTCACCCTCGAACAACTGCCCGGCCACGCGCCCGCCTACCGCGGTGGAAACGGTGGACTGCAGCTGACCCGGGTTGAGCCCGTAGCCCGCCAAGGCCGCACGATCGGGCGTAACCGTCAGCAAGGGCAGGCCACTGGTTTCCTCCAGCCGCACATCGGCTGCACCGGGCACCTTGGTGGCCACCGCGGCGATGCGCTGGCCGACCTGCGCCAACGTTTCCATGTCATCGCCGAACAGCATCACCGCCACATCGGCACGCACGCCCGAGATCAACTCGTTCATGCGCATCTGGATGGGCTGGGTGAACTCGTAGTTGTTGCCTGGCAATTCCTCCACCGCTGCTTCCAGCTCCGCCAGCAGCTGTGCGCGCGGCTTGCGCGGGTCCGGCCACTGCTTGCGCGGCTTCATCATGATGAAGGTATCCGCGACCGAGGGCGGCATCGGGTCGGAGGCGACTTCCGGCGTGCCGATCTTGGAGAACACCTTTTCGACTTCCGGCAACTGCTGCAGGCGTGCTTCCACCTGTTTCTGCATGTTCACCGACTGCGTAAGGCTGGTGCCGGGGATGCGCATGGCGTGCATCGCGATATCACCTTCGTCGAGATTGGGCACGAACTCGCTGCCCAGCCGCGTTGCCAACAAGCCACAGCCAACCACCAGCACCAAGGCACCCGCAACCACCCAACGTCCACGTCGCATCACCCAGGCCAACAACGGCTCATAGCGCGCACGCAGCCACGCCATCAGACGGTTCTCCTTCTCTTCCACGCGGCCACCGAGGAACATCGCAATCGCCGCGGGCACGAAGGTCAACGACAGCAACATCGCACCGCTCAACGCCAGCACCACGGTGATCGCCATCGGGTGGAACATTTTTCCTTCGACGCCGGTCAGCGCGAAGATCGGCAGGTAAACCGCGGTGATGATGCCCAGGCCGAACAGACTGGGCCGGATGACCTCGGCGGTGGCACTGGCGGTTTCGGCGAAGCGTTCCTCGCGGGTCATCGCCCGGCCCAGCGCGTGGGTGCGCTCGCCGAAGCGACGCAGGCAGTTCTCGATGATGATCACCGCGCCATCGACAATCAGGCCGAAGTCCAACGCACCAAGACTCATCAGGTTGGCAGAGACGCCGCCACGCGCCATGCCGGTCAGGGTGAACAGCATTGCCAGCGGAATCACCGCGGCGGTAATCAGTGCCGCACGGAAGTTGCCCAGCAACAGGAACAACACCACGATCACCAGCAACGCGCCTTCCAGCAGGTTCTTGGCGACAGTCTGGATGGTGCGATCGACCAGCGCGGTGCGATCGTAGCTGGCGGTGACGGTGACGCCTTCGGGCAGGCTGCGCTGCGCCTGTTCCAGCTTGGCCGCTGCCGCCTGCGCCACCTCGCGGCTATTGGCGCCGACCAGCATCACCACCGTACCCATCACCACCTCGTGGCCGTTCTGGGTGGCGGCACCGCTGCGCAGCTCCGGCCCTTCGGCCACGTCGGCCACGTCATGCACATGGATGGGCACGCCTTCGCGGCGGGCCAGCACGATGTTGCCGATCTCCTCCAAACCGGCGACTTGACCGGGCACGCGCACCAGGAACTGCTGGCCGTTGCGCTCGATGTAACCGGCACCGATGTTCTGGTTGTTGCCTTCCACCGCTTCGGCGACATCATCCAGGGTGAAGCCCAGCGCACGCAGCTTGGCCGGATCCGGGGTGATATGGATCTGCCGCTGGTAGCCGCCAATCGTATTGACCTCGGTAACACCAGGCACATTGCGCAGCTGCGGCCGCACCACCCAGTCCTGCAAGGTGCGCAGGTCGGTGGCGGTATACGGCGAACCATCGGGTTTGCGCGCCTTGGGATCGGCGTCGATGGTGTACATGAAGATCTCGCCCAGGCCGGTGGCAATCGGTCCCAGCTGCGGATCCAAACCATCGGGCAGCTGCGACTTCACCTGCTGCAGGCGTTCGGCCACCTGCTGGCGCGCGAAGTACAGGTCGGTGCCGTCCTTGAACACCACCGTCACCTGCGACAGGCCGTAGCGTGACAGCGAACGTACCTGTTCGAGTTTCGGCAGACCCGCCATCACTGTTTCCACCGGATAGGTGATGCGCTGTTCCGTCTCCAATGGCGAGTAGCCATCGGCGGCGGTGTTGATCTGCACCTGGACGTTGGTGATGTCCGGCGTGGCGTCGATGGACAGGCGGGTGAAGCTCCAGCTGCCGATCGCGATCAACGCGAAAGTAAGCACCATCATCATCCAGCGATGGGCGATGGCGCTGCGGATGATGCGCTCAAGCATGGCGGCGCCCTCCGCGTTGGAAGAGGCGATGATCAATGTTCATGCGCAGCCCCCGCCTTGCCGATGTCGGCCTTGACCACATAGCTCTGCTCGACCACGACCTGCTCGCCAACGCGCAGGCCGTCCTTGACCTCGACCTTGCCTGCATCGCGTGCGCCCAGCACCACCGGGCGTGCGGTATACGTGTCGCCGTCACGCACGAACACCACCTCGCGGCCTTCCATGGTCTGCAGTGCGGAAAGCGGCACGACCACCGCTGCCGGCTGCATTGCCACCACGATGCGCGCCTTCACCGCCGCACCGGGCCGCCACAGGCCATCGTCATTGCGCACGCTGGCACGGGCCACGGTGCTCTGGCTTGCAGTGGCGGTGCCGGGCAGCACGCGCTCCAGCGTGGTGCTCTGGCTGACGCCATCGGTCATGCGGGTGACCGTGACCGGCACGCCGGCGGTGATGTGCTGGGTGTCGTTGCCGAAGATATGCAGGTCCACCCACAGCTCGGACAGGTCGCCGATCTCGAACAGCGGGGTGCCCTCGCCCGCGACCGCGCCCACCTGTGCCTGCCGCGACAGCACCACGCCGCTGATTGGCGCGCTGATGCTGTAGGTGGTCAGGCTGAGGTTGCTGTCGATGCTGGCCAGGGTCTGGCCAGCGCTGACGCGATCACCCACATTGGCACGCAGGGTACGGATCGGGCCGGGGAAGCGCGCCATCACCTGCGCCACCCGCCCATCCACCGGCGTCAGCAGGCCCTGCACCTCATGCTCGTCGGCGATGGTGCCGGCCTGCGCGGCGGCGCTGCGGATGCCGGCCTGCTCGGCCATGGCAGCCTTGATGGTGGTGCGGTCAGCATCCGCTTTCTCGCCCGCGTCATGGGCGTGGTCGTCAGCTTCGCCACCTTTTTCTTCATCGTGGTCATGGCCCGCTTCTTCTGCTGCGCCAGCGCTGGCTTCAGGCGCCGGCTTTGTACCGCAGCCGACCAGCAGCAGACTCATTGCCAGTACGCCGGCAGCGACAACATTGATCGGACGGCTCATCCTGCGTTCTCCACGGTAACGGTTGCATCGGTGGCCAGCATTCCCTGGCCGGTGAGGCGCTGGATCTCGATCAGCGCGGTCTGTGCAGCAATAGCGGCGTCCAACTGGCGCTGGCGCGATTCAATGCGCATGGCCTGCAGCTGCGCCCACTCCATATAGCTGGCAGCACCGGCGCGCCATGCCTGCTCGGCGGCGCGCTCGGCCTTCTGCAACTGCGGCAGCACGTCAGCCTGCATGCGCTGTACTTCAAGGCGTGCGGTGACATAGCGCCCGTGTGCCTCGGCCAGGGTGGCGTACAACTGTTGCTGGCGGGCCTGGCGTTGATACGGCAGCAGGGCAAGATCCGCCTCGGCCTCGCGGATTTCCGGCGCGGCGCGGCGAGCGCTGCCGAGCGGGATGCTGAAGCCGCCGACCAGCGAGGTGGCGTTGTCGGCGCGGCTGTTGCGCACGCCCACCTGCCAGTTCCAATCCGGACGGCTGCGGGTGCGCACCAGTTGCAGCTGCGCCTCGCGGATACGTTGCTCGCCCAGCAGTTCGGCCAGCTCCGGTGCGCGTTGCAGATCGTCATTGAGCGATGCGAAATCACGCAGTGCCGGCAGTTGCAGCGCATCGCCACTCACCGCCTTGAAGTCAGGCGTACGCGCACCCCACAAAGCGGCCAGCGACAGCCGCGCTGCGCTGACTTCTTCGATGGCACGATCGCGATCCAGTTCCGCCTGCGCCAGCATCGCCTGCGCGGTGAACAGCACCGACTCTGGCGAAGCGCCTGCCTGCAACCGCAGGCGCGCGGCGGAAACCGCGCGGCGACGCTGCTCGATATCGGTATTGGCGATCTGCAGTGCTGCTTGCGCCTGTGCCACCGCGAGGTAACGGCGTGCGGTTTCGGCGAGCAGATCGAGGCGTGCGGTGGCGCGTTGCGGCGCCAGTGCATCGATATTGGCCTGGGCCAGCATGCGGCGCGCATCGAGCTTGTCGCCGCGCTCCAGCACACCGGACAGACTGACGGTGGCTTCGGCGCCCTGCACGCCGCGGGTATCACCGCTGCCGAGCAGGTTCTCCAGTTCCACGCCCAGCTGCATGGGCGGGCGCAGCAACGCGGCGTCGCGGCGGGCTTCAAGTACAGGACGCTGCGCATCGATCAGACGCAGCTCAGGGTGATCAAGGGCAACGCGGACGATGGCATCTTTCAGCGTCAACGGCACAGCAGACGCCGGCACCTGCGCATACGCGCGCGGCACCAGCGCAAAGGCGACAACAGCCGCCAGGCGCATCCACATGGGTTTCTCCAGATAGCAGGTTCAGACGTGGGGACCGGCCAAGGGGCCGGGACGTCAGACGGCTATCGGGGGGCGGAACAGGCTCTCGGTCGGGTGCGTGACCGCTTGCGTGCCGAGGATGGGCACAGCCTGCTGTGCAGGCGGTGATGCCACGATCCAGGCGGGAGTGACAGTTGGCAGCACGCCGCCGTGACCATGGCAGTCCACGCAGTGCACCAAGGCATGCAGCAGGGCGTTGGCACTGTCCTCGGCATCCGGGGCCGTGGCCAGCTTGCTGTCGTCGTGCTCGTGCACGTCGGCACCGATGTCGGTGTGCGCCAGCATGTGGATGTCGGTCAGTGCTGCGGCCAGCGAAGTGCCGAATACGCCAAGGCCAACCAGCGCCAGCATCAGCAGGCGTAGCAGGTGGAGGCGACGGTGGCGCAGGGCGTGCAGCATCGGCGCAGGTTAGCCGGTGCTCGATGGGTTACACAATCGCAGTGTGGTTGCGGCGGTTCAGCTGTGCGCTGTTGCCCCTCCCCTTTGGCGTAGCCAAGGGGGAGGCTGGGAGGGGGTGGCTTTGCTTGTTGCGGTTGCACCTGCGGTGCTCCCCCTCTCCCCAACCCCTCTCCCGCGAGGGGAGAGGGGCTACAGCTGCAATTACAGACGGTGCTTGCGCTCGCAGTGTTCTAAAGCCCCTCTCCCCTTGCGGGAGAGGGGCTACAGCTGCAATTACAGACGGTGCTTGCGCTCGCAGTGTTCTAAAGCCCCTCTCCCCTTGCGGGAGAGGGGTTGGGGAGAGGGGTGGCTTTGGCTTTGGCTTATCGCCTGGGATTTCTGCCAAGAGCACCCCTCCCCGACCCTCCCCTGCGCGTTGCGCAAGGGAGGGGGCAAGGCTTTACTTCGCCGCCTTACGCTCGGCGATGTAAGCGTTGATCTGCTGCTCCAGCACCGGCAGCGGCACCGAGCCCTGCTTGAGTACGGCGTCGTGGAAGCCCTTGATGTCGAACTTGTCGCCCAGTTCCTTCTCGGCCTGTGCGCGCAGCTTGACGATGGTGATCTCGCCCAGCTTGTAGCTCAGTGCCTGCGCCGGCCAGGAGATGTAGCGGTCCACTTCGGTGGTGACTTCGTGCTCGCTGAGCGCGGTGTGGTCACGCAGGTAGGCAATCGCGCGGTCGCGATCCCAACCGTAGTGGTGCACGCCGGTGTCGATCACCAGGCGGCAGGCACGCCACATTTCATAGGTCAGGCGGCCGAAGTCTTCGTATGGGGTCTGGTAGATGCCCATGTCGACGCCGAGCTTCTCGGTGTACAGGCCCCAGCCTTCGCCATAGGCCGAGATATACGCAGTGCGGCGGAACTCGGGCTGGCCGGTCTGCTCGGCGGCGAGTGCGCCCTGCAGGGCGTGGCCGGGGTCGGACTCATGCAGGGTCAGGGCCGGCAGGTTGTACAGCGGGCGCGCCGGCAGGTTGTAGGTATTGAGCCAGTAGGTGCCCATGCCGCCGCGGCCGGCGGTCCAGAACGGGGCGATATCCGGCGGCACCGGCACGATGGTGAAGCGCGCGCGCGGCAAGGTCATGTACTTGCCGATCACGCCGTCCACGCGCTTGGAGATCCACGCTGCACGCCACAGCAGTTCGTCCGGCGTCTTGGCGTAGAACTGCGGGTCGGTACGCAGGAATTCGAGGAAGTCAGCGAAGCGGGTCTGCTCGCTCTTACCCTTGAAGCCCACCTTGTCGATGATGGCGTTCATTTCCTGCTGGATGCGATTCACCTCGGCCAGGCCCTGCGCATGGATCTGCTGCGGGCTCAGGTCCAGCGTGGTGTATTCGCGGATCTGCTGGCGGTAGAACTCCTTGCCGCCCGGCATTTTCTCGGCTGCCAGGGTGGTGCGCGACTGCGGCACGTATTCCTGCCGGTAGAAGGTCAGCAACTTGCCGAAGGCCGGCACCACACTGCCGCTGATGGCCTGCCTGGCATCGGCCTGCAGCTTGGCCTGCTCGGCCGCCGGAATGCTGCTGGGCAGCTTCTTCAGCGGCTCGTACAACGGCGACTCGGTCGGGTCCTTCAACTCGGCCACGGTCGAGATGGAGACGTCGCGGCCTTCCAGCACCGCGCGCGGCACGCTGAAGCCACGGGCAAGGCCGGCGCGCATATTGACCATCTGCTGGTCGAAGTAACGCGGCACATCATTCA
The DNA here is from genome assembly GCF_056856655.1 of Stenotrophomonas sp. STEN033. NCBI lineage: Bacteria > Pseudomonadati > Pseudomonadota > Gammaproteobacteria > Lysobacterales > Lysobacteraceae > Stenotrophomonas > Stenotrophomonas sp. STEN033. The sequence continues at coordinate 100,395 of NZ_JBXFWM010000002.1, read as the reverse complement.
AGCGCGCGATGTAGTTGCGGTAATCCTCCGCCGTCTTCATCTCGCGGCGGGCCATGAAACTCAGATTCGACCAGAACGAGGAATCCGAATTGAACGGCATCTCGTAGCTGCCCAGACGCACTTCATCGGCCAGGCTTTCGACCTGGTAGTGATAGATGGCGTAGTTGATCTGGTTTTCGGCCGAGAGCTTGCTCGGGTCGATGGCCTTGAGCTGGCCCAGCACCTCGTCCCATACCTTCAGGCGCGCCTGCTGTGCTTCGGCGCTGACGTCGGGCAGGCGCGTGCTGTTGGCCGGGGCGTCGCTGTCTTCGCTGGCTTCGCCGCCACCGGTCTGGCGCCAGGCCCACTCCTTCTCATAGATGGCCTTGAACTGGTCATCCAGCGATTGGGTGGCCAGCGTGGCCGGGGCCGACGGTGCGGCGGCAAAGGCCGGGGTGGCGCTCAGGCCAAGGGTGAGCAGCAGCGCAACGGTCAACGGCGATTTCACGATCGGTATTCCCCAGGTGGTTCATTCACCCCGATCATCGCATTGAAGCTGCCGCCCGACCTAGACGGATTCGGGCGGCAAACCGCCGGATTTGGGCACAGTCGCCGGCTCAGTGACCGGCTTTGTCGCGCTGCCAGCCACGGTGCTTGATATCCAGGCGCAGGCTGTAGAGCGCGGTGAACGCGGGGAACAGGTTCTGCACCACACCCACCGCATCCTGCTTGGACGAGAACAGGAAGTAGCTCAGCGTCATCAGGCTGCCGAGCACGCTCATGTACCAGAACAGGCGTGGGATCACCGGTTTGCCGGCGCGGCGCGAGGCGACGAACTGCACCAGCCAGCGGCCGCCGAACATCAACGCACCGGTCAGCCCGATCAGCTTCCACGGCGACATGTGCACGCCGGTCCACTCCAGCCACACCAGCGGTTGGTTCATGAAATCCATGCTCAGACCTCTTCCACCGCGGTGCGCTTGGAACGGGTGATCAGCCAGGCCACGCCACGCAGGTCGCGGATGCCAACCAGCGCGCGGCCGAGGTTGTTGTACTTGGATACGCCAGCGGTGCGATGACGATGGTTGACCGGCACGCTCACCGTCTTCCAGCCGGCACGCTGCATCAGCGCCGGCAGGTAGCGATGCATGTGGTCGAAATACGGCAGGTCGAGGAAGGCAGCGCGCTCGAACAGCTTGATGCCGCAGCCGGTGTCCGGGGTGTCATCGCGCAGCATGCGCGCGCGGATGGCGTTGGCCCACTTGCTGGCCCAGCGCTTGCTGCCCGAGTCCTGGCGGTTGACGCGCCAGCCGGCGAACAGCCTGACCTGCGCATCGGCCTTGGCACGTGCGGCCAGCAGCTTGGGGATATCGGCCGGGTCGTTCTGGCCATCACCGTCGAGGGTGGCGATCCACGGCGCGCGCGCGGCCTTGACACCGGTACGCACTGCCGTGCTCTGCCCGCTCTGGCTGACGTGGTGCAACACCCGCAGTTCCGGGTTTGTCGCCTTCAGCGCCTGCAGCACCTGCAGGCTGTCGTCCTTGGAATTGTCGTCGACGTAGACGATCTCGAAATCGATCTGGCCACGTAATGCAGCGGTTATTTCATTGACCAGCGGCGCGACGTTGTCGCGTTCGTTGAAGACGGGAACAACCACCGAGAGGCTGGGCTGGTTCATTGCTGGTTCCGCAGGTTGTGCATTTGAAGAAAGGTCACGCATTTTCCAAAACTCAACTTAGCGGAAGGTGAGTCAGGCGCTTGACCCGAAGTAGTTGCGGCACCACTCCACCACCGGCGGCAGGCCCAGCTCGATCGGCGTGCTCGGCGCATAGCCGAACGCCGCCTGGGCGCGCGCGGTGTCGGCCATGGTTTCCACCATGTCGCCCGGCTGCATCGGCTTGTAGACCTTGTGCACCGGGTGCCCCGCGGCCGAGGCGATCACGTCGACGAAATGTTCCAGCTCCACCGGGGTGTGGTTGCCCAGGTTGAACACCTGATGGGGTGTGGCCTGGGCGGAGGGATGCGACAGCGCCCCGAGGATACCGGCGACGATGTCGGAAACATGTGTGAAGTCACGCCGCATGTGGCCGTTGTTGAACACATCGATGCTGCGCCCGGCCAGCACCGCGCGCGCGAACAGCAGCGGCGCCATGTCCGGCCGGCCCCAAGGACCATAGACCGTGAAGAAACGCAGGCCGGTGGCCTTCAGGCCGTACAGCTGCGCATAGGTATAGGCCATCAACTCGTTGGCAGCCTTGGTGGCCGCGTACAGCGAGCGCGGTTGGTCCACGCGCTGGTCTTCGGAGAACGGCGGCGTGGCCGAGTTGCCATACACCGAGCTGCTGGACGCATACACCAGGTGCTGCACGCCGCGGTGGCGGCACAGCTCCAGCACGTTGACGAAGCCGACCAGGTTGCTGTCGACGTAGGCGTGCGGGTTTTCCAGCGAATAGCGCACGCCGGCCTGCGCGGCCAGGTGGATCACCTGGGTCGGCTGGATTTCATCGAACAGCGCAGCCAGGCCGTCGCGGTCGGTGATGTCCAGCGCGCGCATATCCAGTTGCGGGCACAGCGCGGCCACCCGATCGCGCTTGAGCTGCGGGTCGTAGTAGTCGTTGAAGTTATCCAACCCCACCACGCGCTCGCCGCGTGCCGCCAGGGCCTGGCAGGTATAGGCACCAATGAAGCCGGCCGCGCCGGTGACCAGTACCGTCATAGTGTCATCGGCTCCCGCGCCAGGGTGGCCTTGCGCTCCTTGCTGTAGACCCACCACGGCTGCGGTGCTTCGCCGCCCAGGAAACGGACGACGGACAGGAACACGTCGATCACGCAGGGGTCATGCACCACGCCGGTCTTCAGGCATAGCTGGGCGTACATATCGTAGGGATCGCGCCCGCGCAGGTGCGCGGGAACCCGGATCCCGATCAGACGGAGATCCTTTTCACAGGCCGGCCCGACATTCGGCAGGTCGGTCAGACGCAACAGATGATTGCGATCGACCTTGGAGGGGTTCATTGCCTTGCTTGCACCTCGATGGGGAACAGGAGCGTCAGCCTTGCTGGCGCGTGCGCAGCCGCTCCAGCACGCCGTCCAGCGTGTCCAGATCGGTGTAATGGATGACCAGCTTGCCCTTGCCGCCACGGCCGTGGCTGATCGCCACCTTGGCGCCCAGCGACTCGGACAGCTCGGTCTCCAGCGATGCGATATCAGCCTGCGGCGCGCTCGGCGCCGGCTTGGCCTTGCGTGCACCCGGCACCTTGCCGGCGGCGAACTGCTGCGCGCGGTGCTCGACTTCACGCACCGACCAGCCCTGCTCGGCGGCTTCTTCGGCCAGCTTGGTGGCCATTTCCGGCGCCAGCGTCAGCAGCGCGCGGGCGTGGCCCATTTCCAGGCGGCGGGTTTCCAGCAGCACGCGCACGCCGATGGGCAGATCGATCAGGCGTAGCAGGTTGGACACCGAGGCACGCGAGCGGCCAACCGCCTGCGCGGCTTCGGCATGGGTCAGCGAGAACTCGCTGACCAGGCGCGCCAGTGCTTCGGCTTCCTCCAGCGGGTTGAGGTCTTCGCGCTGGATGTTCTCGATCAGCGCCATCGCGATGACGGTGCGGTCTTCCAGCTCGCGCACCACCACCGGCACTTCGTCCAGCCCGGCCAGGCGCGACGCGCGCCAACGGCGTTCACCGGCGATGATTTCGTAGCTGCCGCCCTCGATCTGGCGCACCAGGATGGGCTGGATGATGCCCTGTGCCTTGATCGACTCGGCCAGTTCGGCCAGCTTGCCCTCGTCCATGTCGCGACGCGGCTGGTACTTGCCGGGTTGCAGCTGGTCGATGGGCAGCTTGCGCAGCACTTCGCCGGGTTGCGGCTCGGCGACGGCAGCGACGGTGACCGGGGTGACTGCGCCCTTCGGGCCCAGCAGGGCATCAAGACCACGGCCAAGACCGCGCTTTTTCGCTGCACTCATCAGACAGCCTCCACGGCCCGGGAGGGCTGCTTGCGTTCGTTGTTGCGGCGGATGATCTCGCCGGCCAGGCCCAGGTAGGCCACGCCGCCGCGCGAGGCGCGGTCGTAGCCGACGATGCTCTGGCCATGGCTGGGCGCCTCGGCCAGGCGCACGTTGCGCGGCACGATGGTGCGGAACACGCGGTCGCCGAAGTACTCGGTGAGCTGCGCCGACACCGCATTGGCCAGGTTGTTGCGCACGTCGAACATGGTGCGCAGCACGCCTTCGATCTCCAGCGCCGGATTGAGGTTGATCTTCAGCGCATCGATGGTCTCGACCAGCGCGCTCAGGCCTTCCAGCGCGTAGTACTCGCACTGCATCGGCACGATCACCGAGTCGGCGGCGGCCAGCGCGTTCAGCGTCAGCAGCGACAGCGCCGGCGGGCAGTCGATCAGGATGTAGTCGTATTGATCGCGGATGGGTGCCAGCGCGCGCTTGAGGCGCTGTTCGCGTTCACCCTGGTCCATCAGCTGGATCTCGGCCGCGGTCAGGTCGATGTTGCCTGGCAGCAGGTCGAAGCCTTCCGGCGTGGTGACGCGCACTTCGGCGGCGGTGACCTCACCCAGCAGCAGGTCACAGGTGGACGCAGCCACCTCACGCTTGTCCACACCACTGCCCATGGTCGCGTTGCCCTGCGAGTCTAGGTCGACCAGCAGCACGCGCTTGGGCGCGGCGGCAAGGGAAGCAGCCAGATTGACAGCCGTCGTGGTCTTGCCGACGCCGCCTTTCTGGTTGGCGATGGCGATGATGCGAGCCATGCAGGAGAGCCTCGTTGGCGAAGTTGGACTGGTCATTATGGGGGTAGCGGCGCGCAGGCGGAAATCGGTTTCCGTGTTCCGGGCGGCTTTGGGGTGGGAATGTGCCTCGATTTGCCCTGCTTTGGCCGTGCCCCCTCCCTTTGGCGCAGCCAAGGGGAGGGTTGGGGGGGAGCTTTTGACCTTGGCCGGTAAAGCCCCCTGCCGAGCATGGCTCGGCACTACCGCTCTAGTCCCCTCCCTTTGGCGAAGCCAAGGGGAGGGCTGGGGAGGGGTAGCTTTGGCCTCGGCCGGTAAAGCCCCCTGCCGAGCATGGCTCGGCACTACAGCTCTAGCCCTTGCGCTCCACCACCACCAGATGTCGGTCACCAACCAACCCTGGCACCTGCAGCGGGCGCACTTCCAGCACCTGCCAGCCGGCGGGCAGCTGGGCGATCTCTTCGTGCGGGTACACCCCCTTCATCGCCAGCAACTGGCCACCCGGACGCAGCAGATGACCGCCAACCTCGATGATGCCGGCCAGCGTATCCATGGCACGGGCAGTGAGGTTGTCGTAGGCACCCGGCTCATCCAGCGCTTCGGCGCGGGATTCGGCGACGCGGGCATTACCCAGACCAAGCTGGCGCACGGCCTCGCGCATGAAGCGGGCCTTCTTGCCGTTGCTCTCGACCAGGGTCACCTGCAGCTGCGGGTGGGTGATCGCCAGCGGAATGCCCGGCAAGCCGGGGCCGGTGCCCAGATCGGCCAGACTGCCGCTGCTGACATGCTCGGCCATGGCCAGCGAGTCGAGCAGATGGCGGGTCACCATTTCGCGCGGATCGCGGATGGCGGTGAGATTATAGGTGCGATTCCAGCGCACCAGCAGGGTCAGGTAGGCCAGCAGGGGCTTGGCCAAAGCGGCGTCCAGACCCATGGCCTTCAAGCCGTGGTCGAGGTCGCTGGCGACTTCGCGCGGGAGAGTGGTGTCGTTCATGACGGGGATTATCGCAAAGAGCAGAAACGAGTGAAGAGGAGTGAGGAAGGAGAGAGAGCAACAGCAGAAGCCGCGCCTTCTCGCTCCTTACTCCTCTTCACTCACTCCTGCTCAATGGGGTACCACGCCAGCGCGGCGCGGAAATCCTCCGTCGCCTGCCACTCATATAAATGCCAGCGCGCAGCATCGCCCAAGCCCGGGGCGCACCACACCAGCTGCAACGCCCCCGCCGCATCCGGGGCGAAGCGCAGCTTCTCCAGCCCGAACGAAATGCCATGCCCGTGCGCCTTCAGCAGCGCCTCCTTGGCACACCACACGCGGAAGAACCAGTGTTCGCAGCCGCTGTCGTCCAGTGCATCCAGCCAGGCAATCTCCTCCGGGTGGAAGAAACGACGGATCACCTCGCGCATCTGCTTGCGTGGCCGCTGCCGTTCCAGGTCCACGCCCAGGCGTGCGCCCTCGCCCAGCGCCACCAGCAGATGGCCGCCGCTATGGCTCCAGCCGGTGCCGTAATGCGCCAGCTCGCCGATCAGCCAGGGCCGACTGCGCTCATCGCGGGTCAGCGGCAAGGCCTCGGGCGTGGTGTCGAAAACACCGGCCAGCACCTCGCGGGCCTGCGGCTCACCACGGGTTCCGGGGGTATGCGGCAACAGCCATACCTCCACCTGACCAAACTGCCAATGGCGACCAGCGGGGCTCATGCTGAACAGGCCCCTGCCCGGACAAACATGTTCTTAACGCCACTGCGCGTTGACTGTCGCCACCGCACCTTTCGGGGTGCTTCACGGCAGGGAGGTTCGCGCATGGGCATCATCATCTGGTTGATTATTGGTGGCGTCGTGGGTTGGCTGGCCAGCATCATCATGCGCCGCGATGCGCAGCAGGGCATCATCCTGAACATCGTGGTGGGCATCGTTGGCGCCATGATCGCCGGCTTCTTCTTCAGCGGCGGCAGCATCAATGGTGCGATCACCGTACGCTCCTTCCTGTTGTCACTGGTCGGCGCGGTGGTATTGCTGGCCATCGTCAATCTGTTCACACGCAAAAGCGTGCGTTAACCGCTCTGGCGCCGATTCGACCGAGGCCCGGCTGGCAACAGCCGGGCCTTGTTGTTTCAGCCCTGTGCCAATTGCACCCAGGCCGGCGCGTGATCACTGGGGCGTTCCCAGGTGCGCGGCTCGCGGTCGATGCCGGAAGCGGCAGCGCGCGGCTTGAGCGCCTCGGAGACCAGGGTCAGGTCGATGCGCAGGCCCAGGTCACGACGGAAACCGGCCGCACGGTAATCCCACCAGCTGAAGATGCCAGCTGCATCGTTGTGCAGGCGGAAGGCGTCGTGCAGGCCCAGATCCAGCAGCTTCTGCAGCGCGCCACGTTCGGCGGTGGAGGTCAGGATGTGGTCCCCGTTCCACACCGCCGGATCGTAGACATCACGGTCATCCGGGGCGATGTTGAAATCGCCCATCACCACCAGCTGCGGATGCTTCTGCAGCTCGGCCGCGACCCAGGCGTGCACCGCCTCCAGCCAGCGCAGCTTGTAGTCGTACTTGTCGGTGCCCACATCCTGGCCGTTGACCACGTACAGATTGATGATGCGCACGCCGTTGACGGTGCCGGCGATCACCCGCTTCTGCTCGTCCTCAAAACCGGGAATGCCGATCTGCACGTCATCGATCGGATACCGCGACAACAGCGCCACGCCGTTATAGGTCTTCTGCCCGGCGAATACATTGCGGTAGCCGAGTTCCAGCAGCCGTGTGTCGGGGAACTTGTGGTCCTCCAGCTTGGTTTCCTGGATGCCGACCACGTCGGGGGCAAAGTCAGCCAGCCACTGTTCCAGGTGCGGCAGGCGGACGTTGAGCGAATTGACGTTCCACGAAGCGATTTTCATGGGGGGATTCTAGCCGGGGCTGGAGCCAATGGCCCCTCCTCCCAGCTGAAGGCGGCAGCAACCAGCCCCCTCCCTTGCGCCAAAGGCGCAGGGGAGGGTTGGGGAGGGGTGCTTTGGCTCTGGCTTGTAGGCAGCAGCACAAGCAAGATCAAAAGCCCCCCTCCCGCCCCTTCAGGACACCCTCCCCACGTGCGGGAGAGGGACGGCCACAGCTTCCACGCGCACTTTTCCTAAATACGCCAGCGCGCTTGGCTGGCTGCGGCGCCAGCTAACGCCTACCATGCAGATCTGTGCTCCAAGGGGGGAGCGCCGGAGACAAATGGATGTCCGCAACACAAGGTAACTTCACCTTTCTCGGCCAACACGATCCCGTCCTGTTGCGGCTGGCGACGACCGCCGAACAGGTTTTCGCTTCCGACCCCAACACCACGCTGATCAAGCTGCGCCAACTTGGCGAGGCGCTGGCGCAGGCGCTGGCATCACAGGCGGGACTGAAGTTTGACGCCCAGACAACCCAGCTGGAGTTGATCCAGCTATTGAACCGGCATCTGGACCTGGATCCGGGCATCCGCAATCTGTTCCACACCCTGCGGGTGGAAGGCAATCGCGCCACCCATGGTTTTTCCACCCAGCACCGGGAAGCCATGGATGGGCTGCGCGTCGCCCGTGAACTCAGCATCTGGTACCACCGCGCCTCCGGCAAAGCCGACAGCGCCTTCCGGCCCGGCGCATTCACCGCACCGACCGACCCCAGTGCGGCTCTGCGTGCTTTGCACGGCCAGATCGAGACGCTGGAGCAGGAGCTGCGTCAGCGTGATGAAGCCCTTGAGGGCAGCCGCAAGCTCGCTGAACTGCGCATCGAGGAAAGTGCGCAAAGCATGGCGCTGGCCGAGGCCATGGACGAAGAGGCCCGCGCACTGAAAGTGCAGCTGGACGAGCGCGCAGCGCAGTTCGAGCAGGAACGCATCCAGTTCCACGCGCAGCTGCAGACACTGCAACAGGCAAACAATGCAGAGCAGCCGCAGACCACCGCCCTCGTCAAACGCAGCCGCCAAGCGGCCGCAGCCTTCGATCCGGACGAAGAACTCACCCGCATCCTGATTGACCAGCAACTGCGCGACGCAGGCTGGGAAGCAGATTCACTGCAACTGACCTGGTCCAAAGGCGCCCGCCCGGAGAAAGGCCGGTGCATGGCAATTGCCGAATGGCCCACGCGTAGCGCCAAGGCCTGTGCCGACTACGCACTATTTGATGGCCTGATGCCGGTAGCTATCGTCGAAGCCAAGCGCCGACGGGTGAATATTGCCGAGCGCATTGACCAAGCCGAGCGCTACTCCCGCGACCTTCCCATCAGCGCACCGCTGCAGTTGGCCGGCATTGGTCCCGCCGGTGGCCCCTGGGCTGACGGCCAAGGCGCGCATTTCCAGGTGCCGTTTGCCTATGCCTGCAACGGCCGGCCGTGGATCAAGCAGCTGGCCGAACAATCCGGCATCTGGTTCCGTGACCTGCGCAGCCCGGCCAATCTCAAACGCCCACTGCAGCAATTCCATACCCCGCAGGGCTTGGCCGAACTGATGCTGCGTGACCGGGAACTGGCAGAACAGCGCCTGAGCACCGAGCCCTACGGCTACCTCAAGCTCCGCCCCTATCAGCAGGACGCCATTGCCGCCGTTGAGAAAGCCCTGGCATCAGGCCAACGCCACTGCCTGTTGGCGATGGCCACCGGTACCGGCAAGACCCGCACCACCATTGGCTTGATCTACCGCCTGCTCAAGGCCGAGCGCTTCACTCGCGTCCTGTTCCTGGTTGATCGCACCAGCTTGGGCACCCAGGCACGTGAAGCCTTTGACGACATGTCGCTGGAGCAGGGCCAAAGCCTGTCGCAGATCTACAACGTCAATGACCTGGGCGACATGGCCGCCGAGGCAGAGACCCGCGTCCAAGTCGCCACCGTGCAGGCCATGGTGCGGCGACTGTTCCAGTCCGATGCGCCACCGCCGATTGACCAGTTCGACTGCATCATTGTCGACGAGGCGCACCGCGGTTACACCCTGGACCAGGAGATGACCGAGGGCGAGCTCTCGCTGCGCGACCACGCGCAGTACCTGTCCCAATATCGACGTGTGCTGGAGTACTTCGACGCCTGCCGTATCGGCCTGACCGCCACCCCCGCACGGCAGACCACCGAAATCTTCGGCCGCCCGGTCTATACCTACAGCTACCGCGAAGCCGTAGCCGATGACTGGCTGATCGACCACGAGCCGCCCATCCGCTTCGAAACCCAGCTCAGCCGCAACGGCATCCACTTCGATAAAGGCGAGCTGGTCGAGGTGGTCAACACGCTGACCGGCGAAGTGGACAGTGCCGAGCTCGATGACGAGCTGTCCTTCGATATCGAGTCGTTCAACCGCAGCGTCATCACTGCCGATTTTGACCGGGTCATCTGCCAGGCATTGGCAGACGAGCTGGACCCGCTGGGTGAAGAAAAGACCTTGGTGTTCTGCGTCAACCAGGTACATGCGGTACGCGTATGCAACCTGCTCAACGCGGCCTTCCACAAGGTCTATGGCGACGACTGGAACCAGGCCGCCGTGCAGGTCATCACCGGCCGCACCGACGAAGTGGCCAAGGTGATACGCCGCTACAAGACCGAGCGCCTGCCCAGCGTCGCCATTACCGTGGACTTGCTGACCACCGGCATCGACGTGCCAGCCATCACCAACCTGGTATTCATGCGCCGGGTGCGCTCGCGCATTCTCTACGAACAGATGAAGGGCCGCGCTACCCGCCGCTGCGATGACATCGGCAAGACCGTATTCCGCATCTACGACCCGGTACGCCTATACGAAGCACTGGAGGCGGTGGATACCATGCGGCCGCTGGTCAAGGACCCCAATATCAGTGTCGGCCAGCTGCTGCACGAGTTGCAGGACCCGCGCAGCCATCAACCGGGCTCCAGCCCCGAGGCCGGCAGCCACGCCCAGGATGTGCTGGACCAACTCAGCCAGAAGCTGATGCGCGTATTGCGCCGTGCCAGCCACAAGGCACAGAACCGCGAACCGCTGCGCAAACAACTGGAGCAACTGGAAACCGCCTGGGGCGTTGAGCCGGCCAAGCTGCACCAGCACCTGCACGGTTTGGGCCCAGAGCAGGCCGCCAGCTTCATCGCCACCCGCCTGCCGGCGCTGGAAGCCCAGATCGACGAGCTGCGTGCACTGCTGGCCAGCGAGCAATACCCCATCATTTCCCATCACACCGACACGCTGCTGCTGCGCGAGGTGAGCTACGGCGGCAATAACCAAATGCCAGCCGACTACCTGGAAAGCTTCAACGATTTCATCCGTTCCCAGCTCAACCAGTCCGCTGCACTTGCAGCCGTGGTCAACCGCCCGCGCGACCTTACCCGCGAACAACTGCGCGAGGTACGCCTGCTGCTGGATGGCAAGGGCTACAACGAGGCCCACCTGCACAGCGCCGAGCGCCAGCAGTCCAACCGCGACATCGCCGCCGGCATCATTGGCTATATCCGTCGTGCCGCCATCGGCGAGGCGCTGCTGCCTTACGAGCAGCGCGTGCACAGGGCGTTGGATCGCATCCTCGTCAGCCGCAGCTGGACCCCCGTGCAGCAGCGCTGGCTCAAACGCCTTGCCAACCAATTGGTGACCGAGGTGGTGATCGACCGCGACAGCATCCAGCACGCCTGCGCACCGGATGGCGGGGTCAAGCTGCTCGATACCGTGTTTGCCGGCCAGCTGGACCAGCTGATCGAGCAGTTCAAAGAGGCGGTGTGGGAGGAGGTGGCTTGAGCCCTGCCCCGCCTGTGATGAGCCGAATCCAATCACTGAACAGGCTTATTCGGCTCACTGATTGAGCCGAATAGCGTTATTATTCGGCTCATGGACGCCAGCCAAGCCCCCGCCCCGCCGCTCTGGATCTGGCAACAGCCGGCCTGGCCAGCCTTTGTCCATCAGGACGCTGCGCTGGCGCCGCTGCTACGCCAGTGCCAGCAGGCCCAAGGCCGCCTGAGCGCCTTGGCCGGGGTGCTGCCCGAAGACGGGCGGCAGGCGCTGGATACCTTGTTACAGAACATCGTCACCTCTTCCGCCATCGAGGGTGAAAACCTCAATGTCGGCTCGGTGCGCTCCTCATTGGCCCGGCGTCTTGGCATCCCCGACGCCGCCGAACCGGCCCCGCACAGCGCCCGCGCCGAAGGCGTGGCCGAACTGATGCTCGATGCCACCGGGGATGTGAGCAAACCACTGGATCTGCCGCGCCTGCTGCATTGGCACGCCCTGCTGTTTGCCGGTCACGACGGCCTGCTGCCACTGCGGATCCGTCTCGGCCAATTGCGCGGCGACGAGCCCATGCAGGTGGTATCGGGCCGCATCGACCGGCCCACCGTGCATTTCCAGGCACCGCCGCGGCAAGGGTTGGACGAACAGCTGCAGCACTTCCTTGCATGGTTTGCAGCCAGCGGCGACGACCCCGCACTGGATCCGCTGCTGCGCGCCGGCATCGCCCATTTCTGGTTTGTCACCCTGCACCCGTTCGACGATGGCAACGGCCGCCTCACCCGCGCCATCACCGATCTGGCCCTTGCCCAAGCCGCGCCGGGTATCGCCCGCCTATATGCCATGTCGGCCAGCATCCTGGACGACCGCAAAGGCTACTACCGCATCCTGGAAGCCAGCCAGCGTGGCGGTCTGGATATCAGCGCCTGGCTGCAGTGGTTCCTGCAGACCTTGCTGCACAGCCTGCGGCAAGCTTTGGCCCGCATCCAGCGCGTCATCGACAAAGCCCGCTTCTGGCAGCTGCATGCACAGCAGGCCTTGAGCGCCGAACAGGCCAAGGTGCTCAACCGCCTGCTCGATGGCGGTGAACGCGGCTTTGCCAATGGCATCAACGCCTCCCAATACCAGGCCGTGGCCAAGGTCTCCAAAGCCACCGCCACCCGCCACCTGACCGACCTGCTGGACAAGGGCTGCCTGCGGCGCCTGCCCGGCGGTGGTCGCAGCACCCGTTATCAAATCAACCTGCCCGGCACTGTCGGCAATGCAATCCCGTCAGGAGACGGCAGCCAATGACCAACAACGATATCGTCGCCAAGCTGTGGAGCCTGTGCGACATCCTCCGCGATGACGGCATCAACTACAGCGAATACGTCACCGAACTGGTGCTGCTGCTGTTCGTGAAGATGGAATACGAACAGGCCCAGTCCAACGACAACTTCGAACACCGCCTGCCCAAAGGCGCACGCTGGCCCGACCTGACCAGCAAGTCAGGAGTGCCGCTGCACACTTTCTACAAGCAGATGCTGCTCAACCTCAGCCAGAACAGCGACCCGATGGTGGCCGCCATCTACACCGATGCGCAGACCCGCCTGAAAGAGCCGCGCCATCTGGAGCAGCTGATCAAGAGCCTGGACGGGCTGGACTGGTTCTCCGCCCGCCAGGACGGGCTGGGTGACCTGTATGAAGGCCTGCTGGAAAAGAACGCCGGCGAGACCAAGTCAGGCGCCGGCCAGTACTTCACCCCCCGCCCCTTGATCGACAGCATCGTGCGTTGCATCCAACCGCAGCTGGGCGAAATCATCCAGGACCCGGCTGCCGGCACTGCCGGCTTCCTGATTGCCGCCGACGCCTATATCAAGGCCGAGCACGATGATCTGTACGGCCCCAAGGTCACCGACAAGGCGCGCAAGTTCCAGCGCAACAAGGCCTATACCGGCGTAGAGCTGGTGCCCGGCACCCGCCGCTTGGCGCTGATGAACTGCCTGCTGCACGGCATGCAAGGTGAAGACGAAGGCGTGGTGCGGCTGGGTAGCAGCCTCGGCAGCCTGGGCACCACCCTGCCGCGCGCCGATGTGATCCTTTCCAACCCACCGTTCGGCACCGCCAAAGGCGGCGGCGGACCAAGCCGCGACGACCTGCCGTTTGTCACCAGCAACAAGCAGCTGGCCTTCCTGCAGCACATCTACCGCAACCTGAAGCCACATGGTCGCGCTGCGGTCGTGCTGCCGGACAACGTGCTATTTGAAGCCGGCGTCGGCACCGATGTCCGCCGCGACCTGATGGACAAGTGCGAGCTGCACACCATCCTGCGTCTGCCTACCGGCATCTTCTATGCACAGGGTGTAAAGACCAATGTGCTGTTCTTCCGCAAGGGCAGCGCCAGCAATCCCAAGCAGGACACCGGCTGCACCCTGCAGGTGTGGGTCTATGACCTGCGCAGCAATATGCCGTCCTTTGGCAAACGCACGCCGTTTGGCAACGCGCACCTCAAATCGTTTGAGGACGCCTACGGCGCGGACCGCGATGGCAGCAGCTCGCGCGTGGATGAAGGCGAAGAAGGCCGCTTCCGCTGCTTTACCCGCACACAGATCGCCGAGCGTGGTGACTCGCTGGATATCAGCTGGTTAAAGGATGCCGATGCGGTGGATGCGGCAAACCTGCCGCCGCCAGAAGAGCTGGCCGCGCAGGCGATGGCGGAACTGAGCGAGGCACTGCGAGAGCTGGATGCGTTGATGCAGGCCTTGGGTGCAGGCGATGAGGCCAATCAGCAGAAACAGTTGCTCGCGCAGGTACTTGGCTTGGATGCGGATGCTGTTGAGGTGGAGCGTGAGTGAGCTGCCAAGAGGGTGGGATTCTTGCCACCTCGGAGATCTACTAAGCCACATTCAAGCAGGAAAGAGCGTCAAGTGTGATGAACGGCCACCAGAGGGCCAAGAGCCAGGATTGGTAAAGATCAGCGCTGTCACTTGGGGGGTATTCGATGAAACAGAAAGCAAGACGCTGCTTACCGATGATGGCCTAGATCAAAGAAACAAAATTCGTCCAGGTGACCTTCTGATCTCCAGAGCTAACACGCTGGAGCTCGTTGGAGCTCCCGTGATTGTAAGCACCGTCACTAAGAACCTTTACCTGAGCGATAAGGTTCTGCGCCTTGAGCTCGATGAGGGGCTGCGCGCGTGGGTTCTAACTTGTTTGAGATCAGCATCGGGCCGTCACCAGATTGAAAAGATGGCCACGGGCAATCAGCTCTCAATGCGCAACATCTCTCAAGATGCTCTTCGGTCAATTGAGATACCCCTTCCTCCGCTGAGCGAGCAAGCCCGCATCGCAAACGCACTCAATGGCCTTCTGACTCAGGTCAATACCCTCAAGGCCCGCCTCGACGCCCTGCCCGCGCTGATCAAGCGCTTTCGCCAGTCGGTTCTAAATGCTGCAGTTTCGGGAGAACTGACAGAAGAAATCTCTAGAAAGGACGAGTCAGGTAGTTCGCAACGCACGCCATTGTCCGTCGCCGTGGAAGACATCAGATATGGGACCGCTCAGAAATGCGCTTATGAGGGAGGCCCTACGGGAGTACTTCGCATACCTAATATAAGTGGCTCCGGAATAGATCTGAGCGACCTTAAGTCATCCAGCTTTTCGCCCGCTGAACTGAAAAAGCTCTCATTGAATGCTGGAGATATTGTGCTGATTCGCTCCAATGGAAGCGTAGATTTGGTCGGGAAATCAGCCGTCGTTACTGAGCGCGAGCAAGGACTCCTCTTTGCCGGATACCTCATCCGAGTTCGATTGAAGACAGATGTTGCGGA
Source organism: Stenotrophomonas sp. STEN033 (assembly GCF_056856655.1). Classification (NCBI taxonomy): domain Bacteria; kingdom Pseudomonadati; phylum Pseudomonadota; class Gammaproteobacteria; order Lysobacterales; family Lysobacteraceae; genus Stenotrophomonas; species Stenotrophomonas sp. STEN033. The sequence goes on along the minus strand of NZ_JBXFWM010000002.1, from coordinate 85,197 downwards.
GCCCGCCTACATAAATTATTGGCTAAAATCCCCAGAAGCCCGGATTTCAATTGAAAATAAAGCAAGATCAACCAGCGGGGTCAACAACATCAATAGCCAAGAGATCCTATCTCTGGAGTTGATGATTCCCACACTTGCGGAGCAAAGGAAAATTGTCAGGCGCGCAGACCAGCTCTTCGCCTTCGCCGACCAACTAGAAGCCCGCCTGACCGATGCCCGCCAGCGCGTCGATGCGCTGACCCAAAGCATCCTCGCCAAGGCTTTCCGTGGCGAGCTGGTGCCGCAGGATCCGAATGACGAACCGGCCAGCGTGCTGCTGGAGCGCATTGCCGCCCAGCGTGCCGCCGATCCAAAACCCAAGCGCGGCCGAAAGGCTGCAGCACACTAACCACATCAGCCAGGCTGAGGGGAGCCACACATGACTACATTCGACAGCACCAAACTGCCGCTCAAGGAGCTGCTCAAAGACATCGTCCAGGGCAAGATCCAGCTGCCGGATTTCCAGCGCGGCTGGGTTTGGGATGACGAGCACGTCCGCAGCCTGCTGGTCAGCCTTGGTCGCTCGTTCCCGGTGGGCGCGGTGATGCTGCTGGAAACCGGCGGGAACGTGCGCTTCCAGGTGCGTCCCGTGGAAAACGTGCCCGAACAGGGGCTGCTTGCACCCGAGCAATTGATCCTGGATGGCCAGCAGCGCCTGACCACGCTCACCCAGGTGTTGAGACTCGATGGCCCGGTGCAGACCCGCAACGAGAAGGGCCGTGACGTACAGCGCTTCTACTACATCCATATTCCGACCGCATTGGAAGGCCCGGACCGCCTGGACGATGCAATCATCGCCACCGACGAGACCCGCCAGCAGCGCAGTGAATTCAAGCGCAAGCTGGACCTGGACCTGTCCAGCCGCGAACTGGAATGCCAGCACCTGTACTTCCCCTGCTCGGCCATCCTCGACCCGATGACTTGGCTGCAGGATCTGTACCAGCACAACCCGGCGGCGGTTGCACAGTTCTTCGAGTTCAAGAAGGCAGTGCTGGATGCCTACAACGAATACCAGTTGCCGTTGATCGTGCTGAAGAAGGAAACCAGCAAGGAAGCGGTGTGCCTGGTGTTCGAGAAGGTCAACACCGGCGGCGTTCCGTTGTCGGTGTTTGAACTGGTCACCGCCAGCTACGCCGCCGACGGCTACAACCTGCGTGATGACTGGTATGGCAGCGCACAACGCAAAACGCTGTCGCGCTACAAGCGCATGAAGAATGCCGAAGCACTGCTCGAAACGGTGCAAAACACCGACTTCCTGCAGTCGATAACCTTGTTGCACACCTTGCAGCGTCGTCGCGAAGACATTGCCGCCAATAAGCAGGGAAAGAGCATCGCACCGGTAAGTGCAAAGCGCTCCGCCGTGCTGGAGCTGCCGTTGGAAGCCTACAAGCAACGCGCCGACGCACTGGAAGGCGGCTTCATCCAGGCCGCAAGGTTCCTGCGCGATGAATGCGTCAGGCAGACCCGTGACCTTCCCTATCGCACCCAGTTGGCACCTTTGGCCGCGGTCATGGCCGAACTTGGGCCGAACCGCTGGCGCGAGCCACGCATCTACCAGAAGCTGGCCTCCTGGTACTGGTGCGGCGTGCTGGGTGAGCTCTACGGCGGCGCAGTGGAAACCCGCGTCGCAAACGATGTTGAAGATGTATTGGCCTGGCTGGATGACGACAGCCAGGTGCCGCGCACCGTACAGGATGCAAACTTCCAGGCCGACCGACTCAAATCCCTACGCAGCCGCCTGAGTGCTGCCTACAAAGGGGTCAATGTTCTGGTCCAGCGCGCAGGTGCCAAGGATTTCTACTGGAAGTCCACCATCCGCGAACTGGATGCCGACGAAGTAGCACTGGACATCCACCACATCTTCCCGCGCGACTGGTGCATCAAGCAGGGCATCGAAGCCAAGGTGTACGACTCCATCATCAACAAGACCGCGATTTCCTACCGCGCCAACCGCAAGATTGGCGGTGCAGCGCCCTCGCACTATCTCAACGCCCTGCAGCAGGACAAACAAGTGCAGCTGGGTGACGCCGAGATGGACCAGGTGCTGCAAAGCCATGGCATTCCAAGTATCGCCATGCGCAGCGATGACTTCGATGGGTTCTATGCGCAACGTTCCGAAGGCCTGATGTCGCTGATCAAGGCCGCGATGGCCAAGATCAGCTCGGACAATCAGCCGTCTGGCTCCAACTGAAAATTATTGATGTCGGCAACTGTGGTGAGCGTCGCGCTCACCGCAGCGCCGTCACTGGCACGACTCACGTAAAGAGAATTCATCATGAGCATGGAAAGCACTGCGCAACCGCTGGACATCTGCGGCAACGATTACCTCGTCGATCGAATCTTGGCGGCACTGCCCAGCGATGTTCGCGGACTCCTGTTCAACCTGACGGATGGCGAGGATGGGCGACTGGCTACCGGCTCCGCTGTCAAAAAACTATGCCAGACCATTCTGAAGCACGACACATTGACCAGAGGCGCCGCCGAGGTATTGGTCGCTGAGCTTCAACACTATGGTGGCAATGCCCTGGCCAACGTGGTTCGCGGCTCTGGCATTTCGTATGAGCAGCTGCTTGATGACACGCTCACCTATCTCGGCCATACCGGCCCCAAAGACAAGAAAGTCCAGCTGCTGGAGGAGACCCTTCTGCGCCAGCAGTTGAAGATACTTTGGGAGCACGGAACTGCGGTAGACCAGGAAAAAATTGCGACCACGCTTGAGTGTGAAGCATCGTTTTCAGCTGCAAATACCGCGCTTGATGGAAAAGCAGGGTTGCTGCGACTCGCTCAACTTCTTTGCAGCAGCGATTTCGACACTGCAGCGCTACACCAGAACTCAAACCTCCTGGAAAACGCAAGTGGAGGCGCCGGTGCGGCCATTGGTGGCTTTCTTGGGTTTGCTGCGGGCAAAGTTGCGGGGCGCAAGCTTCCACCCAGCGTGAAGGGCAAGCTGAACAACATTGTTTCTTCTCACCGTGTAACGTTGCCCTGTATCAATCATCTGATTCGCTTGCGGCTTGTTCAACAGTCTGCCGATGCAATGGCTGAGCCAAGCACTGCCGGCAAGGCCTTCGAACCACTGGACATTCCTACCACTGAATCCCTGGTAGTTAAGGACAGCGACGGCGAGCATGCAATTTCGATAATGCAGGCCGCCATCACGGGTATGCCGGCACATGGCCGCAGAATCAATCCAAAAAAGCAGGGCATCAGCCGGCTGTCTTCGTTGATGCAGGCAGCACCTACAGCGTTGACTGCCAACGCGGTCAGCGGCGAAAACTATATGAAGGTCGTTATCAACGGCCCCCTGCAGCTCGCGCGGGATGGCAACGGGTTCCGCGGCTTCAGCCACGATGGCAAGCACATTACCGAACATGCCCGTTTGTTTGAAGGCAACATCAGCGATGTGGTCAACGCTGGCGCCCTGTTCAACGTCGCCTCCTTCGCGCTTGCACAGAAGCATCTGGCGGATATCAGCGCGCGACTGGACCAGATCAAGAAGGACGTGGATAAGATCGCCAGCTTCCAGAAGCTGGAACGTGAGAGCGTCATGAAGGGCGCCATTGAGTACCTCCAGCAAGTGGCCCCCGTGGTTCTTGAGGGCGACTTGAGGCCGGCTATTGAACAGAAACTGGAAGACTACGAATCGGAGCTTCTTGCCAAGCAGAAGCATTTGAAAGCCGAGCTTGATGCCATTCTTGACCAGGTCAAGAACGCGAAAGATGAAGGAAAGTTCGGAATGGGGACATTCCGCGACAAGCTGATCGAGTTGCAGACTGAGTTCCAGGAGTCTGCCAATCAATGGAAGCTTTGTCTGGCGGCGCGCATGATGGCTTGCCGTTTGCTGTGCAGCTTCCCGGGCACCGCGCTCACAGTGAAGGTTCGCGAAAGGGCAATCCGTGAGGACCTCAATCAGATGTTGGGCGAACAAGGGCTTGCCGGGCTTATCGAGGCTGCGCTGAACGCGCATCTTGGAGCGTTCTCCGCATATGGCGACAGCCGCATTGAACTGCAAGCCAGCCGCGAAACCCTCAAGATCATCCAGATGGCAACACTGCCTCCACTTCGGCAGGACGCCCTCCAGCTTCAGCGCGAATTTGATTCATTGATGCTGGAGAACGAAAAGCCAGTGGAACTATTGATTTCTGTACGCGATGGTCAGGTCCAGGAGGCCGTAGTGCTCTGAGACCCGCAGCGTCGCTCAGCGCTAGCACCTTCTCTGGCGCGCCAGCGCAGGAGATGCTTGGGGTGGGGTGATTTGGCTTTTGGGACGCGGGCAAGATCAAAAGTGCCCCCACCCGCCCCCCGCCTTCGCGGGGGCAGGCTCTTCGGGCACCCTCCCCCGCAAGCGGGAGAGGGGACGGTGCTGGGGTTCTGCGGTACTGCTTGCGGCCTGGCATGGCATGGCCGGGTGCCGCGGCAGTCTGCTCCCTCCCTTTGGCCAGGGGCCAAGGGGAGGGTTGGGGAGGGGTGCTTTGGCTTTGGCTTTGGCTTTGGCTTTGGCTTTGGCTTTGGCTTGTAGGCCGCAGCACAAGCAAGATCAAGAGCTCCCCCCACCCGCCCCTTTCGGGGCACCCTCCCCCGCAGGCGGGAGAGGGTACGGCGCTTGCGTCCCGCACTTTGACTCACCCCACCCGCCAAACCCCGCAAACCACAACAAAACCTATCGGGTGAATGTCGGGGAATACACTTTTTCAGCGTTCCGATTCGCGCAGACTGCCTCTCAAAGTGAGGGGAAGCCATGCGTAGCAAGCTGTTTGTGCCCGGCGCACGTCCGGAACTGTTCGACAAGGCCTTGGCCAGTGCGGCCGATGCCCTGTCCTTCGATCTGGAGGATTCCGTCCCCGAGGCTGGCAAACAGGCGGCGCGCGCGGCCATCGCCAGCTTCCTCGCCCGTGCCGACGTGCTTGCCAGCAACAAGCTGCTGATCGTGCGCACCAATGCCACCGACAGCCTGCACTTCGCCGCCGATCTGGCCGCGATGGCGGTGCCCGGCGTGTGGCTGCTCAACATCCCCAAGGTGGAATCGGCCGCGCAGGTACGGCAGGTGGTCGTTGCGCTGGAACGCGCCGAAGCCGCCAATGGCGTCACCCGCCCGATCGGTCTGCTGCTGAACATCGAAACCCCGCGCGGTATGCGTCTGGCCGCCGAGCTGGCTGGTGCACATCCGCGCGTGGCCGGCCTGCAGTTGGGTCTGGGCGATCTGTTCGCGCCCAATGGCATCGCCCGCACGCCGGCCAATGTGCATGCGGTGCTGTTCGCGGTGAAAATGGCCGCCACCGAAGCGGGCGTGTTCGCCTGTGACGGGGCTTGGCCGGATGTGGCCGATGCCGAGGGCTTCCGTACCGAGGCCATGCTCGCTCAGCAGTTGGGCTATATCGGCAAGAGCTGCATCCATCCGCGCCAGGTGGGCCAGGCCAATACGATTTTCAGCGTGCCCGACGCCGAGCTGGACGAAGCGCGGCGCATCGTTGCCGCCGCGCAGGCGGCCAACGATCTGGGCCGCGGTGCGTTCCTGTTCGAGGGCCGCATGATCGATGTGCCCTACCTGCGCCGGGCCGAAGCCCTGCTCGCCGGCGCCCTGCGCGCCTGATCTTTCCACCTGGCGGTTCGCCGCCACGCCGTTCATTACCGGGATTCCATCCATGCCCACGCCCATGGCCACCGCGCTCGCCGCGCTGTCGCACCGCTTCTCGCTCGGCTTCCGTCTGCTCGTCATCACCACTTTGCTGGCGCTGGCCGGCACGGCGGCCGCCGATGAGAGTTTGAATGCAGTGAAGTCCGGCGCGTTGCCGGCCCTGCCGGAGGCCGCGCCGGTGCAGCAGCTGCTGGATGTCGATGGCCGCTTGCTGGCCCGCTCCGGCGACAAGGCCTGGCTGCTGGACAAGAACGGCAAGGCGTGGACGGCCGCCACCGGTATCAGCAACGAGGTGGTGCAGGACATCGTCCGCAACGGCACCAGCACCTGGATATTGACCGGCCCGGATGCGAGTCACAGCAATCAGTTGCAGCAGCTCACGCTCAAGGGCGAAAGCCTCGGCAAGGGGCAGTCGCTGGCACTGCCATCACCACTGAGCAATGCGCATGCAGCCGCCCTGGATGGCGCACTATTCGTAGCCGGTGTCGACGATAGCGGCGTCACCCAGCTGTATAAAAAACCGGCCGATGCCGCGCAATGGCAGCCGCAGCCGATCTGGCCGGGCGCCGCCGCGGTTGTCGCCCTGCAGGCGCAGAAAGGCGCGTTGTATGCGGTGGTCGGTAACAACGGTGCGCAGCAACTGCTGCGCTGGAACGCAGAGAAGGGTTGGCATGAGCTGCCCGCCATCGGTGGCGACGTTGTCCCGGGTTCGCTGCGTGCACTCGGCCAGGCGCACTTGTTGATGCAGGTGACCGACGCGATTGGCAGCAGCCACGCGCGTACCTTCCACACCATCACCAGCGCCTGGGCCGACCTGGCCGATACCGATGCCAACGCACCGCAGGCCAGTGCCAGCTGGGGCAATGGCCTGGCCTGGGCAAATGCCGATGGCAGCCTGCACACCTTTGAACTGCAGAGCGGCAAGCACCTGCTGGGCTGGCTGGACTGGTCGGTGATCATCATCTACCTGGCCGCGATGCTGGGCATGGGCGCCTACTTCTACTTCCGCGAGAAGCGTGCCAGCACCGCTGACTTCTTCGTCGGTGGCCGCAGCATTCCGTTCTGGGCAGCGGGCGTCAGCCTGTACGCCACCAACACCAGTTCGATCAGCTTCATCGCCATTCCGGCCAAGGCCTTCGAGACCAACTGGCAGTACCTGACCAACAACCTGATCGCGGTGCTGGGCCTGATGTTCGTGGCGGTGTGGATCGTGCCGCTGCTGCGTCGCCTGGATTTGATGAGCGTGTTCTCCTATCTGGAAACCCGCTTCCATCCGGCCATCCGCATGCTGGCCAGCGCGCTGTGCATCGTCATGCAGATCGGCGCGCGCATGAGCGTGGTGCTGTTCCTGCCGGCGTTGGCCATCGCCACCATCACCGGCATCAGCGTGGTGTGGAGCATCATGATGATGGGTGTGTTCACCATCCTCTACACCGCGATGGGCGGCATGAAGGCGGTGATCTGGACCGACTTCGTGCAGGTGATCGTGAAGATGGGCGGCGCGATCTTCGCCATCCTGTTCATCGTGTGGACGCTGAAGGGTGGCTTCGGTGAATTCGTCAGCACCGCGGCGATGGAAGACAAGACCAAGCTGTTCGATTTCAGCTTCGACCTGACCAAGGCCACGGTGTGGGGTTTCATCTTCCTGGTCGTGTTCGACGTGGTGCTCACCTTCCCCAAGGACCAGGTGCTGATGCAGCGCACCCTGGCCACCAAGTCGGACAAGGAAGCCGGCCGTTCTATCTGGGCCTTTGCCGCGATCATGATCCCGGGCGGGTTCATCTTCTATGGCATCGGTACCGCCTTGTGGGTGTTCTACAAGAACAACCCGCAGCGCCTTGACCCGCTGCTGCCGATCGATGCGACCTTCCCGCTGTTCATCGCCGCCGAACTGCCGCCGGGCGTCACCGGCCTGATCATCGCCGGCGTGTTCTCCGCCGCCATGGCCACGCTGTCGAGCATCATGAACAGCGTCGCCACGCTGATCTCGGTGGATTTCTACGAGCGGCTGGCCAAGAACCCCACCCCGCGCAAGAGCGTGCTGTTCGCCGAGATCTCCACGGTGATGGTCGGCCTGACCGCGATTGGCCTGGCGCTGATCATGACCCGCTACGACATCCACTCGCTGTTCGACGTTTCCATCGAACTGGCTGGCCTGCTCGGCGGTGGCTTTGCCGGTGCCTATACGCTGGGCATGTTCACCCGCCGCGCCAATTCGCAGGGTGTGGCGATTGGCGTGGCCGCCAGCATCGTGCTGACCTTCGTGGCCTGGTGGTTCAACCTGGTGCACCCGTACTTCTACCTGGCCATCTCGATCTTCCTGTGCATCGTGATCGGCTATGTGGCCAGCCTGTTCTTCCCGGCGCCGCAGCGCTCGCTGAAGGGCCTGACCATCTACAAGCAGGATGCGGTGTGAAGACCGGTCTGCACGCCGCTGCGGCCCTGCTCCGCGGCGGCGTGACGCCAGATCCGGCAAAGACCATGACGTTGGTCGGATCGCGCCGCCGCGCCCGCTGGTGTAGTTTGGCGCGCAGCTGAGAGGTCTAATCGCGTGGAAACCCAGTTTCTCAATACCTTTGTCACCGTGGTCGACCGTGGCTCCATGGCCGCGGCGGCGCGCATGCTGCACATCACCCCCGCCGCCGTCGCCCAGCAGATCCGCACGCTGGAACGCGAGCTGGGCGCCCCGTTGATCGCCCGCGCCGGCCGCACCGTCAGCGTCACCGAGGAAGGTGCGCGCATCCTGCAGCGCGCGCGCGACCTGCTGCGTGGCGTGGCCGACCTGCGCAGCGTCGCCAACGAAAGCGGCATGGCCGGCGAACTGCGGCTGGGCGCCTGCCCTACCGCGCTCGGTGGGCTGGTGCCGGACATCCTGGCGCGGATGGTGGCCAAGTTCCCCGAGATCAACGTCTTCATCAAACCCGGTTATTCGGCCGACCTCTATGGCGCGGTGGAATCGGGTGACCTGGATGCGGCGATGGTGCTGCAGGCACCGTTCTCGCTGCCCAAGACCTGCGACTGGCAGCTGCTGCGCGAAGAGCCGCTGGTGGTGCTGGCACCGGCGCGCCTGGCCGGCGCCGACCCGCACCAGCTGCTGCGCGAGGAACCGCTGATCCGCTACGACCGCCACGAATGGGGCGGCCGCCAGGCCGACGAATACCTGCGCAAGGCCGGCATCGTGCCGCGTGAACGGTTCGAGCTGAATGCGCTCAATGCGATCGCGGTGATGGTGGATCGCGGGCTGGGCGTGTCGCTGGTGCCGGATTGGGCCAAGCCGTGGCCGGAAGGAATTTCGGTGGTGCGCATTCCCCTGCCCGAACCCAGCGAGCCACGCCGCATCGGCATGGTCTGGTCGCGTTCCTCGGTGCGCCTGCGCCAGGTCAATGTGCTGTTGGACGAGGCGCGTACGGCGCTGCTGCAGCCTACCGACTGAGCGCAATGCCCGTGTAGTGCCGAGCCATGCTCGGCAGGGGCATTACCCGTAGATCCCCTGTAGTGCCGAGCCATGCTCGGCAGCGGCGTTCCCGGTACTGTTGGATATCCTGGCACGGCCTCTTGCCGAGCATGGCTCGGCACTACAGGTGGGTTTCCCGGCAAAGCCCCTGCCGAGCATGGCTCGGCACTACCGGTGCAAAGGCCAATCGCAACAAACCCTAGGCTTTGAACATACACAGGTGCGCTTCTATCGCGCCGGGGCGCCGCCTAGGCTTCGCCCAACGTCGGAGTTGCGTCCGGTGCCCGCCTGGCCGGGGACCGAAAACAGCAAACGGCAGGATCAAAGGGGCGCTAGTCCCCGTCGCATTCTGGCTCTGCCGGCTCCCAGGCCGGTCGCGTCACACATTCAAACCTGGGGGAGAGAACAACATGATCAAGCCACTTTCGGCCGCCATCAGCGCCGTGCTGCTCGCCAGCGCGATGAGCCCGGCCTTTGCACAGGACGCCGGCGATGCCGCCACCAACCTGGACCAGGTGATCGTCACCGGCAGCCGCACCCCGGTCGCCATCGAGAAGGTTCCTGGCGCCGTCACCCTGGTGACCCAGGAGCAGGTGCAGCGCACCCTCAACCTGACCGAAGACGCCACCGCCGTGCTCGCACGCATGGTGCCTGGCTACTCCGAATCCTCGCAGGCGATGAGCAACTCCGGTGAGACCCTGCGCGGCCGCATCGCGCTGCGCCTGTTCGACGGCGTGCCGCAGGGCTCGCCGCTGCGCGAAGGCAACCGCAATGGCACCTTCACCGACATGGGCGTGATCGGCCGCATCGAGGTCATCAACGGCCCGTCCGCCGCCGAAGGCATTGGTGGCGCCGGTGGCGTGATCAACTACCTGTCCAAGAACCCGGAAGTGGATGGCCACCAGACCATCATCAACACCCGCTACGGCACCCAGTTCAAGGACAACAGCGACCAGAGCAAGATCGGTGTCACCCACACCTACCGTGGTGATGCGGCTGACTTCCTGATCAGCGGCGCCTATATCGACCGCGGCATCTCCTATGACGGCGACGGCCGCCGCGTTGGCCTGAACACCTCCGGCTCGCTGTCCGACTCGTACAGCAAGAACCTCTTCGTGAAGGGTGGTTACAACTTCGGCGAAGACCAGATGCAGCGCATCCAGGCCAGCTACAGCAACTTCCACATCGGCGGCAAACACAACTACATCCCGGTGGAAGGCTGCCGCTTCGATCCAGTGGAGTGCCCGAACCCCACCACCAACACCGCCGAGAAGGGCTCCATCGCTGGCTCGCTGGCCGAGTTCAACGATTTCGAACAGTTCGCGGTGAAGTACACCAATGCCGATTTCTTCGGCGGCGACCTGAGCGTTGATGCCTACTGGGCCGAGCAGGCCATGCGCTACGTGCCGGAGAACGGCGCCGATCGCCAGCTGACCAAGCCGGCTCCGCCAGAAGCCGAGCGCATCTGGGACCAGTCGGAAATCAACAGCGAGAAGAAGGGCCTGCGCTTCGGCTACGCCTATGGCGACCTGTTCAAGGTCGAAGGCCTGCGCCTGCGTGCCGGCCTGGACATGGTCGAAGACACCGCCGAGCAGCGCCTGGCGTTGACCAACCGCCTGTGGGTGCCGCCGATGAAGTACACCAGCCTTGCGCCGTACGCGCAGCTGAGCTGGGACATCGGCCCGGTGACCCTGGATGCCGGCATCCGCCGCGAGGACGGTGAGCTGAAGATCAACAGCTACACCACCGTTGCCTACCGCGACAACACCCCGGTGCAGGGCGGCAAGATGGATTACAAGGCCAACATGCCCAACTTCGGTGCGATCTGGCGCATCAACGACCAGTGGTCGGTGTTCGCCTCGTACTCCGAAGGCTTCGGCATCGCCAACGTCGGCATCCCGCTGCGCAACATCCAGGCCAACAGCCCGTGCAAGGCCGTGTCCTGCATCGCTGACCTGCAGCCGCTGATCACCGAGAACAAGGAAATCGGCGTCAACTGGCGTGGTGCCAAGGGCCAGGTGGGTGCATCGGTATACCGTTCCACCTCGGACTACGGCTCCAGCCTGACCATCGACCCGGTGACCGAAGACTTCATCCTGACCCGCGCACCGGTCGAGATCGAAGGCTTCGAGTTGAACAGCGCCTGGACCTTCAACGAGCACTGGAAGGCCACCTTCCTGTACTCGCGCATCCGTGGCCAGACCCAGTACTACCCGGGCTCGGGCCTGAAGAAGGAAATGGGCATCCTGGACATCTCGCCGGACAAGGTGAATGCCTCGCTGACCTGGACCCCGACCGATACCCTCAACGCCACCCTGGGCGTGAGCAAGACCTTCGACCGCGATCTGCGTGAGACCTTCACCAATCCGGCCAACGGCGACGTCTATGCCAACGAAGAGAACACCTATGGCTACGCGCTGTGGGACCTCAGCGTGAACTACGACACCGGCCGCTTCGGCCAGCTGTCGCTGGGCATCGAGAACCTGTTCGACAAGCAGTACGTGCTGACCTGGTCGCAGCTGCCGGGCTGGCAGAACTACTTCTCCGGCCGCGGCCGGATGGTGTCGCTGTCGCACACCATCAAGTTCTGATAGCTGCAACTTGAAGACGGCGCCACAGGCAACTGTGGCGCCGTTTTTGTGTTTGATGTTTGTTGTTTGTGGGAGCGGCGTAAGCCGCGAAGCTGGAGAAGCATCCGCTCCCGCACATCCTGCAGTTGCAGATTCCTCGTCGCCGGAACGGTCGTCTGCTTCGCGGCTTACGCCGCTCCTACAGAAGCAACGGCTGCAGCAACAAGAAAACCTTTCTTGTTGCGCCGCAAGAAAAAACCACAGCTTGTTTCAAGCAACAAAACCTCACGTCTGAAGCAAGCCCCCCCGCCTTCAATGCCCCCTTGTGCACGCCTAGGCTGCTGTTGTCGGGGAGTTGCGTCGGGAGGGATGCAGCAGCCAACAGAAGTATCGGAATGTCGCGCTGCGCGGCAGTAGTTCATGCACGTCTTATCTAAAACAAAAACGAGATAAACAACATGAAGAAGGCACCGGTAGTGTTGGGGGTTCTGGCTCTGGCCGCTGCGATCAGCAGCAGCGTGCAGGCCCAGCAGATGCAGGCAGCAGACGAAGAAGACAGCCGCAGCGCCGACAAGCGCGCGCAGGACAGGAAAGCCACCGAGCTCGACCGGGTCATCGTCACCGGGGTGCGCGCGCCCAAGGCAGTGGACAAGATTCCCGGTGCGATCTCGATCATCACCCCGGAGGAGATCAAGCAGTCGCTGATCATCACCGAGGACAACACCGCAGTACTGGCACGCACCATTCCCGGCTATGCCGAATCCTCGCAGGCGATGACCAACTCCGGTGAGTCGCTGCGTGGGCGCATTCCGCTGCGCCTGTTCGACAGCATCCCGCAAGGCTCACCACTGCGCGAAGGCACGCGCAACGGCACCTTCACCGACATGGGCGTGATCGGCCGCATCGAAGTGATCAACGGCCCATCCGCCGCCGAAGGCATCGGCGCCACCGGTGGCGTGATCAACTACATCTCCAAGGTGCCGGAACAGATCGGCAGCGAGACCACCATCAATGCGCGCTACCAGACCCAGTTCAACGACGACAGCGTCGGCTGGAAGCTGGGCCTGAGCCATGCGATCAAGCAGGACAACTACGACTTCCTTGCCAGCGTCTCGCAGCTGGAGCGCGGCATGGCCTATGACGCCAAGAACCGCAGCATCGGCATGAATTCCAGCGGTTCGCTGGCCGATTCGCAGTCGCGCAACCTGTACATGAAGGGCGGCTACAACTTCGGCGAGGACGGCGAACAGCGCCTGCAGGCCACGTACAGCAACTTCAACATCGGCGGCAATGGCGACTACATCCAACTGGTCGGCTGCAAGGGCCCGAACGACTGGCCGCCCTGCGACACGCCGGTGCCGAATACCTCGATCAAGGGCCACATCGACGGCCAGCGCGATGCGCTCAACAAGTTCATCCAGTACAGCCTGCAGTACACCCACAGCGATTTCTACGGCGGCACGCTCGACCTGGTCGGATACCAGGCCAAGCAGGGCATGCGCTTCCTGCCGGAGAACGGTGCCGACCGCCAGCTGGTGAAGCCGGCACCGGCCGATGATGCCGACCGCATCTTCGACCAGTCCGAGATCCAGTCGCGCAAGAAGGGCCTGCGTACCTCGTGGACACGCCCCAGCATCTTTGGCGTGGACGGATTGGAGCTGCATACCGGCGTGGACTTCGTGCAGGACGTGGCCGAGCAGCGGCTGGTGATGACCGACCGCGTCTGGGTGCCGCCGATGGATTACCGGAGCGTCGCCCCGTATGCGCAGCTGTCCTGGGATATCGGCCCGGTCACGGTCAGCGGCGGCTTCCGTCGCGAGAACGGTGAGCTCGACATCGACAGCTATACCACCGTCGTCTACCGCAACAACTCCTTCGTCGAAGGCGGCACCCTGGACTACACCGCCAACCTGCCCAACATCGGCGCGATCTGGCGCGTCACCGATGAGTTCTCCCTGTTCAGTGCCTACAGCAAGGGCTTCACCCTGCCTGACATCGGCATCCCGCTGCGCAACGTGAACTACCCGGGCCAGACCGTGGCCGGCATCCTCGACCTGCAGGCGATCATCGTCGACAACATCGACATCGGCTTCAACTGGCGTGGTTCGCGCGGTGCGCTGAGTGGCAGCTGGTACCACTCCACCTCCGACTTCGGTGCATCGCTGGAAGTGGACCCGCTGACCAGCGACTTCATCATGACCCGCGCGCCCACCGACATCAAAGGCATCGAGCTCACTGGCGAATTCCGCTTCACCGACACCTTCAAGATCACCGGCCTGTACACGCACCTGCGCGGCTACACCTCGTTCTGGGGCCCCGACCCGCAGGGCCGCTACGATGCAGGTCCGATGAAGAAGCCACTGGGCATCTTCGATGCGACGCCGGACAAGATCAACGTCGCGCTGGTGTGGAAGGCATTGCCCAACCTCGACGCCACGCTCGGTGCCAGCATGTTGCGCGACCGCCACCTCACCGGCGCGGCGGTGCGCGAGTACGACGGCGAAGAGTACGACTACGACGAAAAGATCAACGGCTACACGTTGTGGGACCTGGGCGTGAACTATGATTCCGGGCGCTTCGGCACGTTCTCGCTGGGCGTGGACAACCTGTTCAACAAGTACTACATCCTCAGCGGCTCGCAGGGCGATGGCTGGCAGAACTACTGGGCCGGTCGTGGTCGCGTGGTGTCGCTGAGCTATTCGTATACGTTCCGCTGATGAACGCAGGAGTGCACGCCATGCATCAATCCATCGCAACACCGCGCAGCCGCCGCTGGCTGCGCCGTGGCGCCGCACTCCTGCTGTGCCTGTCCGCACCGCTGCTGCACGCTGATGAGCGCTGGCAGCGGCTGGATGGTTTCCTGCAGACCAGCACCGCACCGGGCCAGTTCCCGGGCGCGGTGGCGCTGGTGGAGCACGATGGCCGCATCGTGTTCCAGCAGCACTACGGCCACGCCGACAGCGCCGGCAAGCGGCCACTGCAGGGCGACAGCATCTTCCGCATCTATTCGATGACCAAGCCGGTGACCTCGGTCGCCGTGCTGATGTTGCTGGAGGAAGGCAAGCTGTCGTTGGACGATCCGCTGGCGCGCTACCTGCCCGAGTTCGCCGACCGCACCGTGGTGACCGGTGGCGATCTGCAACATCCGCAGACCGAAGATGCACCGCGTGCGATCACCCTGCGCCATCTGCTCACCCATACCAGCGGCTTCGCGGCGGCGCCGGACACGCACCGGGTGGCGACCAAGCTGCTGACCGCGGCCGATGTCGACAGTGCAACCTCACTGCAGGACGTTGCACGCCGCCTGTCCACACTGCCGCTGGCCGACGCGCCCGGCACCCACTTCCATTACGAGGGCAGCAATACCGAACTGCTGGCGCGCGTGGTCGAGGTGGTCAGCGGGCAACCGTTCGCGCAGTTCCTGCAGCAACGCATCTTCAGCCCGCTGGCGATGCACGACACCGGCTTTGAAGTGCCGTTGGCGCAGCGTGGCCGCGTGGTCGAGCTGCCAACCAGCAACGACGATGGCAGTCTGCGCGTGGCTGACACGCTCAGCGCGCGTAACCCGGGCGTGCGCCTGAAGGGCTATGACAGCGGTGCCGGCGGCCTGTACTCCACCGCCGCCGATTACCTGAAATTCGCCCATATGCTGCTCGATGATGGCCGCAGTGGGAAGCAGCAACTGCTGTCGCGCAAGACCGTCGATCTGATGATGAGCGACCAGCTCGGTGGCTTCGAGCCGGCCATCAGCAGCTATGGCGCGGGCGAAGGTTTTGGCCTGGGCGGCTATGTCATCACCAACCCGGCTTACCGCGGCAAGCTGGGCAGCGTCGGTCAGTTCGGCTGGTCCGGTGCGGCGTCCACCTACTTCACCATCGACCGCAAGGAGAAGCTGGTGGCGATCCTGCTGATGCAATACCTGCCCAGCGGTGACAAGGCGCTTGCTTCACCGTCCACCCGTTTCTACAACCTCGTTTACCAGGCCATTCCATGAGTTCCACCGTTCTTGTCGCCGGCTCGGCCAATCTCGATTTCGTGGTGCGCGCGGCGCATGTGCCGGCACCGGGCGAGACCGTGCTCGGCCGCGAATTCCGCACCTTTCCCGGCGGCAAGGGAGCAAACCAGGCCGTTGCCTGTGCGCGTGCGGGTGGCACTGCCACGCAGATGCTGCTTGCGCTGGGTGCCGATGACTTCGCCAAGCCGATCGAGGCCTCGCTGCACGCTGCCGGCGTGCAGCTGCATGCGGTGCGTGACGCGCAGCTGCCTACCGGCACTGCCTTCATCTGCCTGTCCGATGACGCCGAGAACGCGATCACCGTCGCACCCGGCGCCAATATGGCCTTGCTGCCCGCGCACCTGCCGTCGCTGGATGGCGTGCAATGGCTGTTGCTGCAGCTGGAGTCGCCGCTGGCCTCGGTGCAGGCCTATGCCGCCGCCGCGCGCGCGGCCGGGGTCAAGGTAGCCCTGAACGCCGCCCCGGCGCAGGTGTTGCCGGCCGAACTGCTGGCACAGCTGGACATGCTGATCGTCAACGAAGGCGAGCTGGCCGTGGTGGCCGGCAACCCGCCGGACCTGGCCAGCGGGCTGGCACGCATCGACGTCCCCTGCGTGATCGTCACCCTCGGCGCCCGTGGCTGCCTGGCACGCATCGATGGCCAGATTCTGGTGCAGCCGGCGTTCTCGATTTCGCCCGTTGATACCACCGCCGCCGGCGATACGTTCTGCGGCACCCTGATCGCCCGCCTGGCCCAGGCAGAGCCGCTGCAGCAGGCCCTGCTGGCCGCCAGTGCGGCCTCGGCCCTGGCCTGCACCCGCCTGGGTGCACAATCAAGCATCCCCGACCATGCCAACGTGCAGACCCTGCTGGCCGATGCCAGCCGCCTGCCCGGCGCCGACGCCCACGCCGCGCTTGCGGCCTGGTGCGCGCTGTAAGCCTTACCTCTCCCCCGTTTTAGCTGGATGACCACCATGACTTCGCCCTACCCCGCGCCCGATTACGACACCGATTCCCCCGATTACGGGCGTGAGGCGATCCACACCGAGTACAAGTTCTCGCACGTCACCACCGGCCGCTACCTGCCCACCCCGGGCAAGGCACCGGCTTGGCCGTTCGCCGACATCGGCAGCTGGATGATCGATGCCAATGCCAGCGCCGCCGACTGGTTGACCGAGCTGAAGGACTGGCGCCAGGAACACCTGGTGCGCATCGGCTATACCGACGTGAACTACCGTCGCCCGGAACTGCAGTGGGCGCAGCGCAACTTCGTGCACGCGCAGATGATGGTCGAGGACCGCTATTTCTTCGACGTGGAAACCGCGCAGTACACCGTCGACAAGTACCTGGACGATCTGATCGAACGCTTCGGCGGCCTGGACTCGGTATTGATCTGGTACATCTACCCGAACATCGGCATCGACGACCGCAACCAGTTCGATTTGGCGCACACCCTGCCGGGCGGCCTTGAAGGTTTGACGGCTGCGGTGAAGGCATTCCAGAAGCGCGGCGTGCGCGTGTTCCTGCCGGCCAAGCCGTGGGATCACGGCACCCGTGACCCGGGCGTGACGCATTGGGACGGGCTGGCCGAGATCATCAAGGCCACCGGTGCCGACGGCATCAACGGCGACACCTTCAACGGCGTGCCGCGCGCGTTCTTCGATGCCTGCGACGCCAAGGGCAACCCGGTGGTGGTGCAGCCGGAGTCCACCATCAGCTCGGAAGAGCAGCTGATCTGGAACGTACAGAGCTGGGGCAAGAAGGCACCCGACGGCCCGGTGCCGCCGGTGTCCAAGTGGAAGTGGCTGGAGCCGCGCCACATGGTCAACTACGAGAACCGCTGGGGCCGCAACCGCAACCACGACCTGCAGTACTGCTTCTTCAACGGCATTGGTTACAACGCCTGGGAAAACATCTGGGGCATCTGGAACCAGTTCACCGCGCGCGATGGTGAAACCCTGCGCCGCATTGCCGCCATCTACCGCCAGTTCCCGGCCCTGATCGTTTCGATGGACTGGGAGCCCTACCAGGTCTGCTACCAGGGCGGCATCTTCGCCAGCAAGTTCCCGGTCGACGGCCAGTGCCTGCATACGTTCATCAACCGCAACGAGTACGCGGTCAATGGTGAGCAGATCGGCCTGCCGCATGTGGACGGTACCCGTTACTACGATGTCTGGCACGGCGTGGAGCTGTCACCGGCGGTGCGTGATGGCCTGGCCATCATCGAACTGCCGATGGAAGCACGCGGCTTTGGTGCGGTGCTGAGCGTGCAGGCGGGCGTTGCCATTGAAGGCCTTGATGCGTTCCTGATCGAAGCTGCCAAGCGCGCAGAGCAACCGCTCAATAGTTTCTCCGGCGCATGGAAGGCAATCCCGCAGCAGCTGCGCGAGAATCCCGCCACTACCTCGCAGGCGACCGCGCCGCAGGGCATGGTCACCATCCCGGCGGGCGAGTTCGTGTTCGCCGTTGGCGGTGTCGAGATCGAAGGCTTCAACTGGGCCGGCCAGGACGTGCAGTTCCCGTGGGAAGACTGCCCGCGCCGCCATCACCGCAAGCTGATGCAGATGCCCGCGTTCCACATCGACCGCCATCCGGTCACCAATGCGCAGTTCAAGGCCTTCATCGACGCCACCGGCTACCACCCGGCCGATGACATCAACTTCCTCGCCCATTGGGTGGATGGCGCACCGCGCGCCGGCTGGGACAACAAGCCGGTGATCTGGGTGTCGCTGGAAGATGCGCGTGCCTACGCTGCGTGGGCCGGCAAGCGCTTGCCGCACGAATGGGAATGGCAGTACGCCGCGCAGGGCAACGATGGCCGAACCTATCCGTGGGGCAACGATTGGGACCAGAGCCGTGTGCCGCAGGTCAACCGTGGCCGGCGCCTGCTGGCCCCGGCCGATGTCGATGCGCATCCGCAGGGCGCCAGCCCGTTCGGCGTCGAAGATCTGGTCGGCAACGTGTGGCAGTGGACCGATGAGTTCAGCGACGAGCACACCCGTGCGGCGATCCTGCGCGGTGGTTCCAGCTACCAGCCGCAGACCTCGCATTGGTATTTCCCGCAGGCCTACCGCCTGGACCAGCACGGCAAGTACCTGCTGATGGCACCGGCCAAGGACCGCAGCGGCATGCTCGGCTTCCGCTGCGTGGTGGACGCGGCATGAGTGCGGCCATCACCAGCGGCCAGCAGCTGATCACGCCGGCGGCGGTAAAGCTCGACGGTGTGTTCGGGCAGATGCTCGCCGCCAACCGCAGCGGCCGCCTGAGCCACTTCATCGTCGATGAAGCCAGCCCCTCGATCAGCATCTTCGGCCAGGCGCACAAGCAGCAGAACCAGGAAGGTGACTGGTATGGCGAACATGCCGGCAAGTGGCTGTCGGCCACCGCCCGCGCAGTTGCGCAGGGCGGCCAGCCCGAACTGGAAGCCAACCTGCGCCGTGTCGCCGATTGGCTGATCAGCCAGCAGGATGAAGACGGCTATCTCGGCAACTATGCCGCCGACCGCCGCTTCACCGTACCGCAGCCGCCCAAGCCGGAGAGCTGGAACGGAGAACCGGCGCTGCGCACCTGGGACATCTGGACCCACAGCTACCTGATCCTCGGCTTCCTCGAAACCTGGCGTGCGCTGGGCGATGACAGCTACCTGCAGGCCGCACGGCGCATCGCCGACCTGTGCTGGCAGGCGCTGGAATCGGGCATCGACATCACCACGCTGGGCAACCACCACGGCATGTCGGCGACGGTGCTGCTGGACCCGGCCGCCGACCTGTACCTGGTCACCGGCGAGCCGCGTTATCTGGCCTTGGCCGAGAAGATCCTGCAGCAGGCCAACGCCAACCCGCGCCTGGCCCTGCTCGACAAGGGCATCGCCAACGAAGATGCCGCCTTCATCGCCACCGGCAAGGCCTACCAGCTGTCGTGGAACCTTGTGGGTCTGGCCGAGCTGTACAAGGCCACCGGCAAGGCCGATTACAAGCTGGCCATCGACAACCTGTGGAACAACATCCGCGAGCAGCACCTGACCCTGGGCGGCGGCCCGTGGGGCGGCGTCGCGCATCGCTCGCGCGAGGTGTTCAATGCCCCGCGCACCTTCTTCCCGCAGGCCTATGTGGAAACCTGCTCGGTGCTGGCGTGGATGCAGCTCAACCGCGAGCTGCTGGCCATCAGCGGCCACGCGCGTTACGCAGACGAGCTGGAACGCACCGCCTACAACGACCTGTTGGCGGCAATGGCGCCGAACGGCGAGGACTGGTGTTACTACACCTTCCCCAACGGCAAGCGCGTGCATACGACCTACTGGCGCTGCTGCAAGTCCTCCGGTGCAATGGCGGTGGAGGAGCTGCCGCAGGTGGCCTATGGCGTTGCCGCCGACGGCGGATTGCGGGTGAACCTGTACGGCGCCGGCGAAGCCACGCTCCAGCAGGCAGACGCCGGCACGGTGGTGCTGCAGCAGCAGACCCGCTATCCGTTCAACGGCGAGATCAGCCTGCGGGTGATGCCCGAGCACAGCGCCAGCTTCGGCATCGGCTTGCGCATCCCGGCCTGGGCCGAGGATGCACGCATCCAGGTCAACGGCATCAACGTGCCGGTGCAGGTTGGTACGGATGGTTACGTGCAGCTGCAGCGCCAGTGGCAGGCCGGCGATCTGGTCAGCGTGCAGCTGCCGATGCAGCCGCAGCTGCACCGTGCCGCCAACATCAATGTGCAGGAATCGCGCGCGCCCGACGGTTCACCGGTAGCGCAGGAAGTGCTGCGCTGGGAATACGTCGGCTTGAGTTACGGCCCGCTGGTCTATGCAACCACGCTGATCGATGGCTTCAAGACCGATGAAACAGTGAAACTTCCAGAAGGTGATCCTTCGCGCTGGCTGCAGGTGGGCCAGGACGACGGTGAAGGCGCGCCGGTGACGATGCAGCTGCAAAGCCGCGCGCCGCTGGTATTCGAGCCCTACTACCGCTGTGGTGGCCGCGAACACGACGTCTGGCGCCTGAGCTGGCTGTCGCTGGCCCCGCAATAAGCCTGTCACCGCTGCCTGTAACCGGAAACTGTGAAGGCAGCGGTGGTTTTGAAGGCGATGACACCGCGATACCTGCTTTTTGTCCTCGCTGAAAATACCCGCACGATATGTTTCTTCCCATCCACCGGGAGGAAACTGCAATCAAGGATTCGAGTGCAGCCCATGTCAGCAAGCAACAACCCATCTCCGTTCGACATCGCCCAGCGCGATGGTGCCCGTGGCCCGCTCAGCGGCGTGCGCGTGCTGGACCTGAGCGCCTATATCGCCGGGCCGTACGGCTGCACCCTGCTGGCCGACCAAGGCGCGGAAGTGATCAAGGTGGAACCGCCGGTTGGTGACAACCTGCGCAAGTACCCGTCCACGCTGGAGGCCGAGAGCCGCGCCTTCCTCGGCGTGAACCGCTCCAAGCGCGGCGTGGTGCTGGACCTGAAGGAAGCCGACCAGCGTGCGGTGCTGATGCGCCTGGTGCGCGAGGCCGATGTACTGGTGCACAACTTCCGTCCCAGCGTGCCGGCGCGCCTGGGCATCGATTTCGACAGCCTGAACAAGATCAACCCGCGCCTGGTGTACTGCGCGGTCACCGGTTACGGCGAGGACGGTCCGCTCAAGGACAAGGCCGGCTACGACCAGGTGCTGCAGACCATGACCGGCATGTGCGCGATGCAGGGCAAGCCCGGCGGCGCGCCGGAGATCCTGTACGGCTCGGTGGTCGACTACTACGCCGCCGCGCTGGTGGCTGCCGGTGTGTCCTCGGCCTTGTTCGAGCGTGAACGCAGTGGCGAAGGCCAGTACGTGGGTGTGTCGCTGCTGCGCAGCGCGCTGACCATGCAGTCGGCACGGATGATCTGGGCCGAAGGCGAGCCCGAAGGCGTGGGCCGCGACATGCGCTCGGGCGGTGTTACCGGCATCCACCCGACCGCGCAGGGCCATCTCTACATCTCGGCCAATACGCCGCGCTTCTGGCAGGCGTTGTGCGACAAGATCGGCCTGCCGGCAATGGGCAGCGATCCGCGCTACGACACCGTGCGCAAGCGCGCCGAGCATTCCGACGAACTGCTGGCCAAGCTGCATGCAGCACTGGCTGCACGCGGTGCGCTGGAATGGGAAGCGCTGTTCGGCGAAGAAGTGCCGTGCGCGGCCGCGCGCAAGGTCGAGGACATGTTCGAGCACCCGCAGGTGCTGGCCGAAGACATGATCACCACGCTGCAGCACCCCTTGCTGGGCAGCTACCGCGGCATCACCCGTCCCATCGTGTTTGGTCGCACCCCCGGCCCGCAGCCATTCGCCGCGCCGACCTTCGACCAGGACACCGCCGCTGTCATCGCCGCCGTCGATGATGGCGACATCCCCGCCTGATCCGGAGCACCTCATGAGCACTGCATCCAAGCTCGCGCAGCTGCGCGAACTGTCCGTCGTCGTCGCCGATACCGGCGATTACGACGCCATCAAGCGCCTGCGCCCGGTCGACTGCACCACCAACCCGACCCTGGTGAAGAAAGCCCTCGACCTGCCGGTCTATGCCGGTCTGATCGAGCGTGAGCTGCAGTGGGGCCGCGCCCAATCCGGTGACAAGCAGGCCATCGCCAATGCCGTGGTTGACCGCCTGACCGTCGGCGTCGGCACCATGCTGGCCGAACTGGTACCGGGCCGCGTGTCCACCGAGGTGGATGCCGACCAGGCCCACAACACCGAGGCCACAGTGGCCAAGGCACGTGAGTTCATCGCCATGTACGAAGCGGCCGGCGTGCCGCGCAGCAAGGTGCTGATCAAGATCGCCGCCACTTGGGCCGGCGTGGAAGCCGCACGCGTACTGCAGGCCGAAGGCATCGACTGCAACCTGACCCTGATCTTCAACCCGACCCAGGCCCTGGCCTGCTCGGAAGCCGGTTCCTTCCTGATCTCGCCGTTCGTCGGCCGCATCCTGGACTGGTACGTGGCCAACGGCCAGACCCCGGCCAGCATCGACGAAGACCCGGGCGTGGTATTCGTGCGCGGTGTGTTCGCCGAGTTCAAGCGCCGCGGTTCCAGCACCGTTGTCATGGGTGCGTCGTTCCGTTCGACCGCGCAGATTGAAGCGCTGGCTGGCTGTGATCGTCTGACGATCTCGCCGGATCTGCTGGAGAAGCTGGATGCTGATTTCGGTGAGCTGCCGCGCAAGCTGGTGGCCGGTGCTGCTGAAGCGGTGAACGTCGCTGCGATTGATGAAGCGAAGTTTGATGCGGATATGACCGCTGATCCGATGGCTACGGAGAAGCTGGCCACCGGTATTGAGGCGTTTGCGAAGGATCTGCAGATCTTGCGTCAGCGGATTGCTGATGAGTTGGGCGGCTGACAGCCAAAGCAATGCCCGATTACTCCCTTCTCCCGCCTGCGGGAGAAGGTGCCCCGAAGGGGCGGATGAGGGGAGCTTCTAAAGCTTTAAAAGCTTTTGCTCCACGTGCTCTAAAAGCGCCCTCACCCCAACCCCTCTCCCGCATGCGGGAGAGGGGCTTTCAGATTGCATGCTTCTTGCAGCTTTCACCACGCTTTTCGACACCCGGCTCCCTCTCCCTCGTGCCGGGGTCACCGCAGCCGGCCCCCTGTGCCTGGTTGCGGCTTTTCTCCCTCAGCGCGAAATCATCTCGATGAAACGCGCTACCCGTGTGTACGGTGGCCGCAGCAGATCACTGCCGGCCCGGCGGGTCTGCCACAACACAGGCAAGCGCTTGCTCATCGCATCGAAGCCGGCCTTGCCGTGGTACGCGCCCATGCCGCTTGCGCCAACACCGCCAAACGGCAGGCCATTGATCGCGAAGTGCAGCAAGGTGTCATTGACGGTGACGCCACCGGCAATGGTCTGGCCGACGATCTTTTCCACCGTCGCCTTGTCATGGCTGAAGGGGTACAGGGCCAAGGGCCGGTCGCGGCCATTGATGGTGGCGATGGCCTCGTCCAGCGAGCGATAGCTGCGGATCGGCAGGATAGGTCCGAAGATCTCGTCCTGCATCACCGTCGCGTCATCGCCCGGTTGCAGGATCAAGGTCGGTGGGAACAAGCGCTCGCGCCGCGACCGCTCCGCATCGATATCGGCCAACGGCAACACCTGCAAGCCGCGCGCACGCGCGTCATCCACATAACCCTGCAGGCGTTGGTACTGACCTTCGTTGATGATGCGGCTGTAATCGGCCGCATCGCTGAAGTCGCCGTAACGCAGCCGCACCTGCGTGCGCAGCGCAGCAACGAGCTCATCAACCCGCGCTTCGTCGATCAGCACATAGTCTGGTGCAATGCAGGTCTGGCCAGCATTGAACCACTTGCCGGTCGCCAGTCTTGCGGCCGCTCCATCCACTGGATAATCCGCTGCCACCAGCGCCGGCGATTTGCCGCCAAGCTCCAGGGTCAACGGCGTAAGATGCTGCGCGGCAGCCGCCATCACCTTGCGGCCAATCGCGGTGGAACCGGTGAACACCAGATGGTCGAACGGCAGGCCAGAGAACGCCGAGGCCACACTGGCATCACCCTGCACCACCGCCACCCGATCAGCGGGAAATACCTCGGCCAACAAAGACTGCAGGAACGCTGAGCTATTCGGTGTGTGCTCGGACGGCTTGAGCATCACATGGTTGCCAGCGGCTATCGCCGTCGCCAATGGCACCAGCGCCAGATTCACCGGGTAATTCCATGGCGAGATCACCCCGACCACGCCCACCGGCACCGGCCGCACCTGCGCCCGCGCCGGCCAGAAGCGCCAGCCCACGCCGATCCGCTCCGGCTTCATCCAGCTGCGCAGGTGCGAGAGCAGGTGATCGATTTCACCCGTGACGGTCATGCCATCAGCGATCACCGATTCGTGTTTCGAGCGATGGCCGAAATCAGCGGCGATCGCCTCGGTCATCTCTGGAATGCGCGCTTTGAATGCGGCACGCAGACGACGCAGATCATCGCGGCGCTGCGTGTAGTCCGGTTTGTTCTGCTGCCAGGCGCTGCGCAGTTGCGTCAGCCGCTGCTGCAGCGTGTTTGAACCATCGGTCTGTGGATCCATGGTGCCTCCCCTAGATCAGCGGTCAATGTAAACCCAGCTGCGAGCCGACGTGAAGCACCGTTGGAGTGATGTGCTGCGCAAAGTCGGGAGCGAGAGCGGTGGAGCTACCCCTCCCCAACCCTCCCCTGCGCGTTGCGCAAGGGAGGGAGCGAAGCAAGTGACCTGTCAGCCCCCCGTGCACGCCGCTTTTGCCCCCTCCCTTGCGCAACGCGCAGGGGAGGGCTGGGGAGGGGTGCTCTTCGTGAGTAGTTGGTCCGTGCGCATCATCCAGAAGCCGCCCCTGCGCTTGCCTGCCCCGCGCAGTGGGTGCTAGAAGAGATCATGCAGGTTCGCCCGGTCACCGCACCGCAGAAGAGCGCTGCGATCCACCACGAGGGCATGCCGCACCATGCTGGGACGCGAACACGACATAGCAGTGAACCCCGACGCCTGCCCTGTACAGGCCAAGCGTGGCCTGCTGCAGGCACTGGACCTGCATTCGCTGTGGCGCGCCTGCGTGGATCTGATCAACCAACACCTGCCCTGCCACTCGTGCACCTTGATGTACGACATCAACGGTACCTACCAACCACAGCGCAGCCTGCATTTTCTCGGTGCCAGTGCGCCCGGCAGCGCACGCCCGTTGCGCAGCCTCGAGGTTGCCGCGCCCTATCTGCAGCGCAACCCGCGCATCGACTGGTACACGCTGTCACAGATCGCGTCCACCGACGCGCAGGCCAGGCTACGGTTGCGCGCGCAGAATCCCGCGCCCGGATGGAACGAATTCATCCACATGGCATTCTGGCGCGGTGAGGGGCTGGATGCGGTGTTGAGCATCCGCATGCAGGCCGGCCAGGAGCAGATCACCGACGCCCACCAGCAGTTCCTCGGCGAACTGCATCAGCTGATGGGCGCGGGCCTGCAGCGCGTGCGTTCGATGCGGCATGAACGTCGCAGCATCTACCAGGCGCTGCTCGACCGACAAAGCCAGGCCGACATCATCCTCGACCATGAGCTGCACCTGATCAGCCTGTCGCCTGCGGCCCAGCTGTTGTGCGCGGGCTGGCTGGACGAAGCCGGCAAGCGCCTGCGCTTCCCCGACAGCGTGGCTTCGGCATTGCGCGGCTGGCTGCGCCAGGCGAGCCAGGTCGGCGACGCTGAGCTTCCACGGGAAGCGTTGGACCTGCCAGCGGCACAGTTGCGGATCAGCCTGCAGGGTCGCTTGCAGGCGGACGGCCTCTATCCGATGTATCTGCTGCGACTGACGCCATTGCAAGCGGTGGCAACGGCGACGCCCGTGGTCACCCGGCCAATGTGGTCCAGGCTCTCGCCCACCGAAACCCGCGTCGCCGAGCTCGTGCTGGACGGCATGTGCAATGACGAGATCGCCAATCACCTGCGCCGCTCGCGCAAGACCATCGAAAGCCAGATCAGCGCGATCTACCGCAAGCTTGACGTTGGCCATCGTGCGCAGCTGGTGCGCCTGCTCAGCGTCACCGGCTGAGCAGGCGCAACAACTCAAGGCACGAACAGGAAGTAGTCATGCGCGGCACGCGCCAGCTGCGCGATGGCCGCGTCGCGCTCCTCGCTGCTGGCGCGTGACTGCACGAATACGGTAACGATGGCATGGCCGCGTCCGCCCGGCAGCGTGATCACGCCAACATCGTTGATCACATCCCCCACCGTGCCGGTCTTGTGCGCCACCGGGGTTTCCTTCGGCAACATGCCACGCAGGCGGGCGCTGCCGGTGCGGGTGTCGAGCATGATGTCCTGCAGCAGCTTGGTCGAGCCCCGCTGCAGCACGTCGCCACGCCAGACCTTCTGCAACAGGGTCGCCATCGCGCGGGCGCTACTGGTGTCGCCCGGGTCTTCGTTCCAGGCATTGGTATGGCCGCGGCGCAACTCCTCGCTGCGCTCACTACGCGAAAGTTCGGCATAGGCCGCCGGCCCCATCGGCTTGGCCTGCGAGGCGTCATTGCCGCGGTAGTTGGCCAGCAGTTCCCAGATGTAGCGATCGACCCGCATGCCACTGATGCCCAGTGCCTGCATGCGTGCATTTACCGCGCTGGTGCCACCGCCAAGACGAATCAGGATGTCGGTGGCGTTGTTGTCGCTGACCGTGATCATCATGTGCAGCAGATCGCGCACGGTGATGGCCGAACCAGCACTCAGGTGCAGGTCCATCGGCCCGCCCATCTCCGGATAGACATCATCTTCGTCCAGCGTCACCTGCTGTGTCAGCGCGAGCTTGCCCTCGTCCACCAGTTTGAGGATATGCACGGCCACCGGCACTTTCATCGTGCTGGCCATGGGGAAGGCCCGGTCCGCATCGAGGTGGACGCTGCGGCCGCTTTCCAGATGGACGATGGCCGCACCCAGCCGGCCGGGCAGTTGTGCGGCAAGTCGTTGCGCTTCTACCTGCAGGCCCTGGCTGGACGCCGGTCTGGTGGCGGCCATTGCCGGCAGCAGCAGGCAGGCCAGCAGCGGCGCCAGGAGCAGCGCACGCGCGCGTGGGTGCGATGGCGAGCGACGGAGGTGGTACTGGTACATGTTCAATTCCTCTGCAAAAGAAGCCCTTGAAGCGCTACGGCGACGGCCACTGTTCCTGTTGATCCGGATGATGCGTCATCCAGTGGTTCCGCGGCCAAGCGCAATCAGCATTCCGAGCGTAGCCCGGGAAAGCGCAGCGCACCCGGGAACAGGGTTCTACGGTTGTTTCGGGCGGTCCGTGAACGGCCCCGGGTGCGCTGCGCTTACCCGGGCTACGGTTGTCCCAAACCTTCCTGCCTGTCGGTTCATCCCTAGAAGCGCATGCGTGCGCCAAGCGTGAAGTAACGGCCTACCACATCGTAATAAGGCGAGCCGACCGCACCCAAGGGGGACTTCTTGTCGAACAGGTTGCTGATGTCGGCGTAGACCTCGACCTCGCTGTCGCCCGCCAACGCGAAACGCGCCTTGCCACCCACATCCCAATACACATAGGACGGGATGTTACCGTTGGTCAGCACCAGCTGGTTGTTGTAGACGCCGGCCGAGATGTAACGCGCACGCGCCTGCGCAGCATAGCGATCACCACGCCAGCCGAAGGTCGCGTTTGCACGCCAGCGTGGCACACCGGAGCCGCCGGTGAGGCCCTGCGAGGTCACGTACTCGAAGGTGTTCTTGCCGTCGAAGGTGGTGAGGTTGTCGGTCCAGGTCGCCAGCACGCGGGTGTGGAAGTTGCCCGACATCGCCGGGAACAACTTCGCCGCCGGCAGGTTGTAAAGCAGGTCCAGATCGACACCATTGGTACGGTACTCGGCCAGGTTGACGTAGTTGGAGTTGATCCGCTCGATCTCGCCGTTGCCATCGCGCTGGATGCGCCCACACATGGCCTGGTTGCCGGCGATGCAGCGCAGCACGGTTTCCTGCGCCGACACCTGGGTGATCACGTCCTTGATCTCGATGTCGAAGTAATCCACCGACATGATCAGTCCCGGCACGCTGGCCGGCGCCCAGGTGAAGCCGGCGGTCAAGGTGTCGGCCTTCTCCGGGTCCAGCAGCGGATTGCCGCCGCCAATTACCAGCGCACTGATCGAGGTGCCGGTCAGCGGATCGCTGATGGTCGACCAACCGGTGGTGCTGGTGGTGTACATCTCCGACAGGTTTGCCGAGCGGATATCGCGCGAGCGGGTGAAGCGGCCACGGAAGCCATCGAAGAATTCGTTGGTCATGCCGTACTTCCACGACCAGATCGCACCGGAGCTGTTGTAGTCGCTGAAGCGCGCCGCCGCATTGACCTGCAGGTCACGCAACACCGGCATGTCACGCAGCAGCGGTGCGGCGACTTCGGCGAAGGCTTCGCGGACCTGGAAGCTGCCGGCCATCGGCGAGGAACTCCAGGTACTGAACGACTTGGTCAGGTCCTGTGCGCCCACCTTCTGATCGATCTGTTCCTTGCGCGCTTCCAGCCCCATCGCCACCGAGACTTCGCCGGCCGGCAACGAGAACGGCTCGCCACGCAGGTCCAAGCCGGCGGCATCGAGCTTGGTATTGGTCATGCGCTTGGGCGTACCGGTGACATAGGCAGCTGCCTCGGCCGAGGGTGCGCCATGGCCGATCAGGTTGATCGGCACGCAACCGGAGTTGGGGTTGGTCAGGGTCACCCGGCATACCGGCTTGCCGCTGACCGGATCAATCACCGCATCCACTGCGTCGCGGTAGTTGCTGGTCAGCAGGAAGCCCGGCGCGGCCAGATCGGACTGGTTGTCGCCGTGGCTGTAGTAGCCGCTCCAGCGCCAGTTGTCGCCGACCACGCCATCCAGCGCCGCGGTGAACTGGGTGGTGCGGCGGTCGTAGTCGATATCGGGAAAGGCAAAATCGCTGTTGAAGCGACCAAGCCCGAAGCTGGTTTCGCCTGCGGCCAGCAATGCATCACGCACGGTTGTGGGCAGGAAGGCGTTATCCACACTGATCTTCAAACCGGTGCCACGGTTGTGGTCGCCGAACCACGGGAAGCGGTTCCAGCTGCGCGAGTGGCGCACGTCCATGGTCAGGCTGGTGTTGTCGGTGAGGTTCCACGACAACCTTCCCAGCACGTTGTAGCGGCGCTGTGGCGTCATCAGTGAACTGATGTCGTCATTGCTCGGGCTCTCACCTCCCTGGATCAACGAGGCACCGGTATAGCCCGGGAACGGCCGCAGACTGCCATCCGGATTGAAGGCCTGCCCGGCCAGCACACCGGTGGTGGTCAGGCCGCCGATCGCGGCATTGCCGTAACCCACGTTGTCCTTCATCGTGAACGTGCCATCGCCATTGGACAGCTGCGCGGTGCGGCCCAGCCATGGACGCGATGACTTGGGCAGGATGCCGTCGTTGTTCAGCGCCTCGCCGCCGATGACGATGTGGCCGCGGCCCTGTGCGATCTCGAAACCGGTAGCGGCCGAAATGTATTGCTTCTGGTTGTCCGAGCGCGAGGACACGCCGCCCTGCACATCGATCTTTGTGCCGACCAGCTGGCTGTCCAGCTGCACGTTGACCACGCCTGCAACCGCGCCCGAGCCCCAGGCGGCAGAGGCACCGCCGGTAACCACGTCCACGCCACTGATCAGGATCGAAGGAATGCTGGCCAGATCATTGTCGCTGGAGAAGCGTCGCCCATCCAGCAGCACCAGGGTACGACTGACGCCGAGGCCGCGCAGGTCGACCGGCGCCCGCGCCGCATCCACACCGGTGGTATGGGTCTGCGGTGACACCGTGCCACGGAACTGCGGCAGGTCGTTGAGCGCGGCGGCGATATTGGTGTGGGTGGAGAGCTGCAGGTCCTCCGGCGTCACCTTGACCGTCGGCGTCGGCGCGTTGAAGCCCGGCCGATCGATACGCGAGCCGGATGCGGTGACGTTGACGCTGCCGATATCCACCACCTTGTCGGTGGTCTGGTCAGGTTTGGCATCGGTCGATTGGGCGAAGGCACTGGGCAGGCTGCCGGCGATGATCAGGGCGATGCCCGTGGACAACGTGGTTCTGGCGATACGGCGCGGCATACGGTTCCTCGCAGAAGGCTGGAAGTGGAACGGCTGACCTGACAATGCGGACCCTCACCCACATCTTAGGAAGCCACCTTCCCGCCCCGCATCAGGGAAAACCCCGATACCAACCGCTCAAACGACAACGGCCAGCACAGGGCTGGCCGTTGTTTCAAACGTTACCAATGCTTAGTGCGACGAGGCCTTGCTCGCACCAATGCCGGTCTCGGCGCGCACTTCCTGTGCCGGGTAGGCGGCACGCTCGGACTGGGCGTTCTTGCTCTTGTCGGTGATCGAGAAGAACCAGATGGCGACAAAGGCAATCGTCATCGAGAACAGCGCCGGGCTGGTATACGGGAACGGCGCGCTGCCAGCCGGGTTGCCCAGCGTATCCACCCACACCGACGGCGACAGCAGGGTCAGGATCAGCGACGAGGCCAGGCCCAACGAACCACCAATCACCGCACCGCGGGTGGTGCAGTCCTTCCACAGCAGCGACAGGATCAGCACCGGGAAGTTGGCCGAGGCCGCGATGGCGAAGGCCAGCGACACCATGAAGGCCACGTTCTGCTTCTCGAACACGATGCCCAGCAGCACCGCGATCACACCCAGCGCCAGCGTGGTGATGCGCGACACCCGCAGTTCCGAGCCCGGCGGCGGATTGCCCTGCTTGAACACGGTGGCATACAGGTCATGCGACACCGCCGATGCACCGGACAGCGTCAGGCCTGCCACCACGGCCAGGATGGTGGCGAAGGCCACCGCCGAGATGAAGCCCATGAACATGTTGCCGCCGACGGCCTTGCCAACCAGCACCGCGGCCATGTTCGGGCCGCCCTGGATGGTGCCGGTGACCGGATCCGCATATTCCGGGTTGGTCAGCACCAGGGCGATTGCACCGAAGCCGATGATGAAGATCAGGATGTAGAAGTAGCCGATCCAGGTGGTTGCCCAGAGCACCGACTTGCGTGCCTGCTTTGCATCGGGAACGGTGAAGAAACGCATCAGGATGTGCGGCAGGCCAGCGGTACCGAACATCAGTGCCATGCCGAACGAAATGGCCGAGATCGGATCCTTGACGAAGCCGCCCGGGCCCATGATCGCCAGGCCGGTACTGGCCGCTTCCTCGGCACTCTTGCCGCTGTTGGCCGCGATCTGGGTCTTGACCCGCACCGCCTCGCTGAACAGCGCCTCGAAGCTGAAGTTGAAGTGCCACATCACCATCAAGGCCATGAAGGTGACACCGAACAGCAGCAGGCAGGCCTTGATGATCTGCACCCAGGTGGTGGCGGTCATGCCACCAAACAGCACGTAGATCATCATCAGCACGCCAACCAGCGCCACCGCCACCCAGTAATCCAGGCCGAACAGCAACTTGATCAAGGCACCGGCACCGACCATCTGCGCGATCAGGTAGAACAGCACCACCACCAGCGTGCCCGAGGCCGCGAACATGCGGATCGGCTTCTGCTGGAAACGGTAGCCGGCCACGTCGGCAAAGGTGAAGCGGCCCAGGTTGCGCAGGCGCTCGGCCATCAGGAAGGTGAGGATCGGCCAACCCACCAGGAAGCCCAGCGCGTAAATCAGGCCGTCGTAACCATTGGTCATCACCGCCGCGGTGATACCCAGGAACGAAGCCGCCGACATGTAGTCACCGGCAATGGCCAGGCCGTTCTGGAAGCCGGTGATGCCGCCGCCAGCGGTGTAGAAATCGGAAGCCGACTTGGTGCGGCCCGCCGCCCACTTGGTGATACCCAGGGTAGCCAACACGAAGGTCGCGAACATGATGATCGCGGTCCAGTTGGTGGGCTGGCGCACGGTCTGGCCTATATCGCCACCGGCGGCCAGGGCCGCACCGCTGGCCAGCAGCAGACCGAGCATGGCGCCCGAACGCAACAGCGAATGGTTCATCGTGCGTCCTCCACGATCTGCTGGGTGAGCGCGTCGAATTCCTTGTTGGCGCGACGCACGTAGAAGCCGGTGATGGCGATGGTGAACACCATCAGCCCCAGCGCGATCGGTATACCGACGGTGGTGATCTTGCCCGGGCCAATAGGCGTGGCCAGGAAGGCCTTGTCGAAGGCGATCAGGCCGATATAGCCGTAATAGGCCAGCAGCATGAGGATGGTCAGGGTCCAGCCCAGCTTGTTGCGCGTGCTGCGCAGGCGCTGGTACGCCGGGTTGGAGGCGATCCGCTCAACACGGGGATCGACGGAAGCATTCATCGGGATTCTCCAGGCATTGGGAATGCGAGCGCCATGGCATGCAGAACACGCCGTGGCGGTGACATGAGTGCTCCCCGTGGGGGTAGGGAGATGAGGCGTACTACGTTTTCAGGTGCACCAGCGGCGCTACTGCAGCGCCGCTGGCGGATGGGTCAGAAGCTGTACTTGGTGGTGAACTGCACGCGGCTGATATCGCCCTTCTTGCCGTTCTCGATCTCACGCACGCCGTACATCAACTCGGCACCGACATCGACCTTGGGCATCGGCGTGTAGAAGATGTTGCCGCGAATCGACTGCACGCTCTTGGTCACCAGGTCACCGGTGATGGAGGCGTTGTTGTCGTAGTCGCTGCGGGCGTAGATCAGGTTGGTGCGCAGCTTCGGGCTGAAGGCATGGCGCCAGCCGACATATCCGGCAACCACGCCGGTCGGGTCGATCTCGTCGCGGAGCGCGTCATAACCGCTGTCGGCGGTGATGCCCAGGCCGATATAGCGGGAAATGCCTTCGCCACCGGTCAGCTGGTAATGCAGGGTATCGGCATCGCCCATCAGCCACTTGCCGCCAAGGGTGATGCCGCCGGCCACCTTGCTGGCGTCGGCACCGGTGGTCTGGTTGTCGAGCTTGAGCTGGCGCACCAGACCGGCGACGCCGAAGGTGCCCCAATCGCCCTTCCAACCGTAACGCACGGTCAGGTCGGGCAGCGAGCCACGGTCGGAGTTGGCAACCGCCGGCACGTTCCACTTGTTGGTGACCGGGTTGAAGGTGCCGGTAAGCGTGGTGGTTTCCGGATTTTCCAGGGCAACACTCAGGCCACCATTGGTGTAGCGGATCTGCGCCTGGCGCACGAATACCACGCCATCGGTGGGGCCGACGAAGTCAGCCGCTTCCGGAATCGAGGCCGCGTCCATGAAGTTGGACCAGGTCTGGCCGGCCAGCCAGTTGTTCCAGTACATATAGGCGTGGCGCAGGGTGACGCCATAGGTATTGGTCGCGGTCTGGTTGCCCAGCGAATTGCCGAAGAAATCCATCTCGACCATGGCGCCGGCCTTGTCGCCGTTCTCGGCGACATGGTCCACGCCCAGGTTGAAGCGCGAGAACTTGGCGTGGGCGTTGTAGTCCACGTCCGAAGCCTTGCCCGAACCACCGGCGCCATGCACCGGGGTCTGGCCCGGCAGATACAGCGCGCGGCCGGTGGCATCGTCAGCCAGCTGGCCATCACCGGTACGCGTGGCAAGGAAATCGGCCTTGATGAAGCCGCCCACCTTGAAGGTGGTGCCCGCGGTCGCGCCCGGGGTGATGCTGGTGACCTGGATCGGCTGCTTGCCGGCCGGCACCGCCGGCGCGGCAGCGCGCTCGGCCTGTGCGCTGCGCACCTGCACCACTTCGCTCTGGGTCTGGGCGATGGCGCCCTGCTGTTGCTGCTGGGTGGACAGCAGCAGCTGCACCTGCCGTTCAAGATCGGCGACGCGTGCTTCCAGCGCCTTCTCTTTTGCGGTCTCGGCAAAGGCCATGCCCGGCGCAACCAGCGCGACAAACAGCGCGGCAGCGAGTGGCCGGCGGGCCGTTTTCAACATGTTTCGATTCATTGGGACTGCCTCTCTCCAGGCTGGCGAACGGGCCGCACCGGTTGCACGGTCGCAGCCAGCGTGCGCGGGCCAGGTGGCGGGCGGCTATTCGCCATTAGTCGTAAGCAGGCGTCTGTTCGACCATCGTCTAACAAAGGGGGCAGCGCGATGGGGGGTGGATGCGGCACACTTGGGGTGTCCGCCTCTGTCCCTCGACAGAGCGCATTCATTGGTTACAAGTGCAAAGGTGAGGGTTGCCATGACTGATGTATATCCCGTTGATTCCGCGTTCGCCGAGAAGGCACGGATCGACAAGAACACGTACCAGCAGCTGTACCGCGAATCGGTCGAAAACCCCGATGCATTCTGGGCAAAGGCTGCCGAGCGGCTGGATTGGTTCAAGAAGCCGACCAGGATCAAGAACGTCAGCTACCAGCTCGACGATTTCCGCATCAAGTGGTTCGAGGACGGCGAGCTCAATGTCAGCGTCAACTGCCTGGACCGGCAGCTGGCCACGCGCGGTGACAAGACGGCGATCCTGTTCGAGCCCGATGGCCCGGACAGCCCGGCGCAGAAGGTCACTTATCGCGAACTGTACGAACGCGTATGCCGCTTGGGCAACGCGCTGCGCAACCTCGGCATCAAGAAGGGTGACCGCGTCACCATCTACCTGCCGATGATCGTCGACGCCGCGGTGGCGATGCTGGCCTGCGCCCGTGTCGGTGCCATCCACTCGGTGGTGTTCGGTGGCTTTGCCGCCAACTCCATCGCCGACCGTGTCGGCGACTGCGCCAGCAAGCTGATCATCACCGCCGACGAAGGCCTGCGTGGTGGCAAGAAGGTGCCGCTGAAGGCCAACGTCGATGCCGCGCTGAAGCTGCCCGGCACCAATACCGTGGAAACCGTGCTGGTGGTGCGCCACACCGGTGGCGCGGTCGACATGCAGGCGCCGCGTGACCGCTGGTTCCACGACGTGGTGGACACCCAGCCGGCCGAGTGCGAACCCGAGCGCATGAACGCCGAAGATCCGCTGTTCATCCTCTACACCTCCGGCTCCACCGGCAAGCCCAAGGGCGTGCTGCACACCAGCGGTGGTTACCTGCTGTATGCGGCCTATACCCACGAAGCCGTGTTCGACCTGCGCGAGGACGACATCTACTGGTGCACCGCCGACGTCGGCTGGGTCACCGGCCACAGCTACATCGTCTACGGCCCGCTGGCCAACGGCGCCACCTCGGTGATGTTCGAGGGCGTGCCCAACTACCCGAACACTTCGCGTTTCTGGGACGTGATCGACAAGCACCAGGTCACCATCTTCTACACCGCGCCCACCGCCATCCGTGCGCTGATGCGCGAAGGCGAGGAGCCGGTCAAGCGCACCTCGCGCAAGAGCCTGCGCCTGCTCGGCAGCGTGGGTGAGCCGATCAATCCGGAAGCCTGGCGCTGGTATTACGACGTGGTTGGCGATGCACGCTGCCCGATCGTGGACACCTGGTGGCAGACCGAAACCGGCGGCATCCTGATTTCGCCGCTGCCGGGTGCCATCGACCTGAAGCCGGGCTCGGCCACGCTGCCGTTCTTCGGCGTGCAGCCGGCCCTGGTCAGCGCCGATGGTGAGCCGCTGGAAGGCGCCACCGAAGGCAACCTGATCATCCGCGACTCCTGGCCGGGCCAGATGCGCACCGTCTACGGTGACCACCAGCGTTTCATCGACACCTATTTCCGTACCTACCCGGGCAGCTACTTCACCGGCGACGGTTGCCGCCGCGATGAAGACGGCTATTACTGGATCACCGGCCGCGTCGATGACGTGATCAACGTCTCCGGCCACCGCATCGGCACCGCCGAAGTGGAAAGCGCGCTGGTCTCGCACCCGAAGGTGGCCGAGGCGGCCGTGGTCGGCTTCCCGCATGAGATCAAGGGCCAGGGCATCTATGCCTATGTCACCCTGATCGCCGGCGAAGCGCAGACCGACGAGCTGCTCAAGGAGCTGGTGACCTGGGTACGCAAGGAGATCGGCCCGATCGCTGCGCCGGACCACCTGCAGTGGGCACCGGGCCTGCCCAAGACCCGCTCGGGCAAGATCATGCGCCGCATCCTGCGCAAGATCGCCGAGAACGCGCCGGACCAGCTTGGCGACACCTCGACCCTGGCCGATCCGTCGGTGGTGGCGTCGCTGGTGGAAGAGCGCAAGGTCCGCTGAAGGAACAACCAGGAGTGAGTGATGAGGAGCGAGGAGTGAGTGACGGCAACCGCAAGTGCGGTCGGCACCTTCACTCCTCCTTCTGCACCGATGTTCGGCTGTCCTGCCCGTTGCAACAGCGGTAGCATCGGGCAGGACGATCCAAGCTCTCACTCCTGACTTCTCATCACTCACTACTCGCCCCATGCCTACCCTCCTCATTGCCGACGACCATCCGCTGTTCCGCGAAGCCCTGAAGGGCGCGGTGCAACGCGTCATTCCCGGCGTGCAGCTGATGGAGGCCGACAGCGTCGAAGCACTGTACGCACTGGCCGAACAACACCCCGATGCCGACCTGGTGCTGATGGACCTCAACATGCCGGGCGCGCAAGGCTTCAATGCGCTGGTGCACCTGCGTTCGCTGCATCCGCAGTTGCCCATCGTGGTGGTGTCCGCACGCGAGGAAGCCACGGTGATGCGGCGTGCACTGGACCATGGCGCCTTCGGCTTCATCCCCAAGTCCGCTGATTCGGACACCATCGGCCATGCGCTGGGCACCATCCTCGATGGCGAGCGCTGGGCACCGGCGGAGGCGCACAACGTGCCGCCGACCCCGAATGAAGAACGCGAAGTCGGCCAGCGCCTGCGCGAACTGACCCCGCAGCAGTTCCGTGTCCTGCAGATGCTCGGCGTGGGCCGCCTGAACAAGCAGATCGCCTATGACCTGGGCGTCTCCGAGGCCACCATCAAGGCCCATGTCACCGCCATCCTGCGCAAGCTCGGCGTCACCAACCGTACCCAGGCGGTGCTGATGGCCGGCAAGCTGGCCATCGACGATGACGCCATCGTGTTGCCGCCGGAAGAAGACTGAGCACCGAGTCGAGGCAAGCCCCCGGTTTGTGGGAGCGGCGTAAGCCGCGAAGCGGCCGAACCTGCAGCCAGCGTGCTGGTGGTCTTTCCAGGCAATCCTCAAACAGCCAGATTTCTGAATGGCGTTGTGTCCGGCGACCAACATCCACCGGCTTCGCGGCTCACGCCGCTCCTACAAACTCGGTGGCCTGCCATCGCTGCAGCTTGCTGCTACAATCCGCGCTCCCTTGGGGAGTAGCCTGCTTCCAGCAATGGAAGCGCCCACATCAACATACTCGGCCAGTGCGCCGTGGTGTGGGCAGCCAGACCCGGTTGGCGAGACCAGCGGCATGCGTGCGCAACTTTGGTTGGGCGCGGCGCATGCCGTTCGTGTCCGCCCGACCCGGTAATCCTGATGTCTCCCATTTCCATTGTTCTGATCGGCTTCGCCATGTCCACCGACGCCTTCGCTGCGGCGGTTGGCAAGGGCGCTGCCATGCGCAAGCCACGCCTGCTCGACGCCCTGCGCGCGGGCTTGATCTTCGGCGTGATCGAAGCCATCACCCCCCTCATCGGCTGGCTGCTGGGCCGCGCTGCGTCGCAATACGTGCAGGCCTTCGATCACTGGATCGCGTTCGGCCTGCTTGGCGTACTGGGCGCGCACATGATCTTTGCCGGCCTGAAGCCCGATGATGAAAGCGAAGACGAGGGTGCCGGCGACGCCAGCGGCGAACAGCACAAGAGTTTCTGGACCCTGGCCGCGACCGGCTTCGCCACCAGCATCGATGCGATGGCGATCGGCGTGGGCCTGGCCTTCCTTGATGTGCACATCGGCGTGGTGGCGCTGGTGATCGGCCTGTGCACGATGACCATGGTGACCATCGGCATCATGCTTGGCCGTGCCTTGGGTTCCTTGGTTGGCAAGCGCGCGGAGATCATCGGCGGCGTGATCCTGATCATCATCGGCTGCGCGATTTTGTACGAGCATCTGACGGCCGCGGCGGCTGTGGTCGGAGCGGCGTAAATCACGAAGCCGGCACGCCATTTGTAGAGCGCAGCCATGCTGCGCTGGGGCATTACCGGTAAGGCCGCTGCCGAGCATGGCTCGGCACTACAGATCTAGCCCCTCCCCCGCGTGCGGGAGAGGGGTTGGGGTGAGGGCGGCTTTTCGCTGGTGAAGCCCCTGCCGAGCATGGCTCGGCACTACCGCCTGCGCGGGTCGTTCAATGCGGTCAGGAACGCGCGCAGTGAGGCCGGCTTCACTGGCTTGGTCAGCACGCGGTAGCCGCGTTCGCGGGCCATGCGCTTCAACTCATCGCGGCCATCGGCGGTCAGCAAGGCACCCGGCAAAGGCCTATGCGCGGTCTCGCGCAGGGCGATCAGGGTATCCAGTCCATCAAGACGATCATGCAGGTGGTAATCCACCAGCATCACGTCGGGCTGTTCGCCCAGCTTCTCCAGGGCCATGTCCACCGTGCTGGCGGCGATCACTTCCACCTTCCAGCGGCCCAGCAAGGCACGCATGCCGTCGAGGATCTCCTGGTCGTTGTCCACGCACAGCACGCGCATGCCGGCCAATGAATCATCACCGCCAAAAGCCGTCTGCTGGCGCGGCGCTGGCAGCGGTGCGGCAGGCGTCGGCACGCGCGGCAAGCTGATCGAGAACATGCTGCCGTGGCCAGGCTGGCTGCGCGCATTCAAGCCGTGATCGAGCAGGCGCGAGATGCGCTGGCAGATCGACAAGCCCAGACCCAGGCCCTGCTCGCCCCAATCGAATGGCTGCTGGTAGCGATGGAACTCGTTGAAGATCTGTTGCATATGGTGCTCGGGAATACCGGGGCCGGTATCCCATACCTGCAACTCGACTTCTTCGCCGCGCACACGCAACGCCAGCACGATGCGACCG
Source organism: Stenotrophomonas sp. STEN033 (assembly GCF_056856655.1). Classification (NCBI taxonomy): domain Bacteria; kingdom Pseudomonadati; phylum Pseudomonadota; class Gammaproteobacteria; order Lysobacterales; family Lysobacteraceae; genus Stenotrophomonas; species Stenotrophomonas sp. STEN033. The sequence continues at coordinate 46,257 of NZ_JBXFWM010000002.1, read as the reverse complement.
CTACGCGTATAGCGCAGCGCGTTGGCCATGAAATTCTGCAACACACGGCGCAGCAGGCGCCTATCGCTGCGTACCCAGGCGGTGCGCGCAAACACATGCAGGCGCAGGCCACGCCCTGCCGCGACCGGCGTGTACTGCGCCGCAAGCTCGCGGACCAGGACACTGGCGTCGAATTCACTGATGGTCGGGCGCAGGCCACCGGCATCCAGGCGCGACACGCTCAGCCAGATGCCGCTGCTCCTCGGTCTCGTGCAGGCTGTCGCGCAGCGCCGATGCAAACAACCGCGCGGCGTTCAGGGGCTGCAGCACGTCGTGGCTGATCGCCGCCAGGAAGCGCGTCTTCGATTGCTGCGCGGCCTCCGCTGCCTGTGAACGCTCGGCCACGCGCTGTTCCAGGGTCTCATTGGCTTCCAGCAGCGCCTGCTCGGCGTTCTTGAAGTCGGTGATGTCGTTGTAGCTGGTGACATAGCCGCCGCCGGGCAGCGCTTGGCCGCGCAGCTCGATCACCTTTCCATCGGCGCCGGTGCGCTCGAACACATGGGGTGAACCGGCGCGCATATAGCCGATGCGGCGATTGATCTGCACTTCGATATCACCCGAGCCAAGCTCGCCGCGTTCGGCGTTGTAGCGGATCAGGTCAGCGACGGGACGGCCGACGTAAAGCATGCCGTCGGGATAGCCGAACATCTGCTGGTAGCGGCGATTCCATGCGGTCAGCCGCATTTCCGGGTCAACCACGCTGACCCCGGCGCTGATGTTTTCCAGCGTGGTGGAAAGAATCTCGCGGTTGAAGCGCAGCTCCTGCCCGGCCTCGTCCAGCACCGCCACCACTTCGCCCAGATCCATGCCCGAGCCGCGCAGCAGGCTGGTCAGCAGCAGGCGCGCGGACGCCGCGCCAATGGACGCCGCGAGCAGGCGCTCGGTGAACTGCACCCAGACGCGGTCGGCGGCGGCAGCGGGCTGGAATTCGCGCTCCAGCAACTGCGCCTGTTCACCGAACGAACGCCGCGCACGGTTGTCACCGATGACACGGGTTGCCAGGGCCAGCAGATCACGCACCTTGACGTGCGCCGGCCAATCACCGGCCACCACCGGACGCTTGGCGTAAGGATCCAGGAATGGCGCGGCGCGCAAGCGCTCGGCGACATCAGGCCGCCAGCGCATCGACACCAGCAACATGGTTACGGTGTTGATCAACAGCGACCAGAACGTGCCATGGGTCAGTGGGTCCCAACCGGTCAGGCCGAACAACTGTTGTGGGCGCAGCCAGCCGATGCCGAACGGCCCCTGCGTGAGCAGGCTCGCATCCAGCCAGCCGCCATGGCTCAGCGCTGGCACCAGCAAGGTGTAGGCCCAGACCACGAAGCCCGCCAACATGCCGGTTTCCACGCCGCGGCGGCTGGCGCCACGCCAGTACAGGCCACCAAGCAGGCCCGGCGCGAACTGCGCCACCGCCGCGAAGGCCATCAAGCCATAGGCGGCCAGCATGGTGTCGTCGTTGCTGCCGCGGTAGTAACCATAGGCAACCAAGGCCAGCAGCACGATCGCCATGCGTCGTATCCACAGCACGCGCGAGGCGACATTGGCGGCCTCGCGGTGATCGCCGCTACGGCGTAGCAGCAGCGGCATCACCAGGTCGTTGCTGATCATCGTCGCCAGCGCGATCGAGGACACGATGACCATGCCGGTGGCCGCGGAGAAGCCGCCGATATAGGCGATCAGGGCCAGCGTGGTATTGCCGGCGAACATCGGCAAGGCCAATACCAGGGTGTCGTCCGAAGCCAGGCCGGTGCCGAACATCGCCGCGCCGGCGGTAGCGATGGGCACGATCATCAACGAAATCAGCACCAGATAGCCGCCGAACATCCAGCGTGCGCGCCTGACGTCGCCGGCATTGCCGCACTCCACCACGGCAACGTGGAACTGCCGTGGCAGACAGATCAGGGCAAGGAAGCTGAGCAGCGTCTGCGAGACGAAGCCGACCGGCGGCATGCCTTCAAACAGGGTGCGTGCCGACTGCACGACCGACTCGCCACGGTCAGTCAGCCACACATAGGCGAACACGCCGATGGCGACCATCGCCAGCAGCTTGATCAGCGATTCCACCGCGATGGCCAGCATCATGCCGTAGTGGTGTTCGGTGGCATCGACCTGGCGGGTGCCGAACAGGATGGCAAACAAGGCCATCAGCAACGCCACATACAGCGCCGGGTCGGTCAGGAAACCCTTGCCGGCGGCATCGCCGGTCAGCACCTGCAGGCTCATCGCCACGGCCTTGTACTGCAGGGCCAGGTACGGCACCACGCCGATCAGCGCGATCAAGGCGACCAATGCCGCCAGCCGGCGTGAGCGGCCAAAGCGCGAGGAGATGAAGTCGGCGATGGACACCACATTCTCGCTGCGGGCGATCAGCGCCAGCCGCTCGATGATGCGCCAGCCGAACATCAGCATCAGCAGCGGGCCCAGATAAATAGGCAGATAGCCGATGCCGTAACGCACCGCCGAGCCGACCGCACCGTAGAAGGTCCAGGACGAGCAATAGACCGCCAGCGCCAGGCTGTAGACCACCGGCCGCAGCCACGGGCGGTCCGGATACAGCGGACGACGGTCACCCCACCACGCCACCCCGAACAGCAGCGCGGCATAGCAGAGTGAGACCAGGAGCAGGATCCAGCTGGAGACCAAGGGTGTTTCCCATGCGACTTAGCCGGGCCAGTGTAGCCATTCCGCTGGGTTGGGGCTTTTGCCCCCTGCGCCTGCGGCGCAAGAGAGGGGGCAGATCGCCAGCGCACGAAGAATGCGTCGGCTGCTGCCGTTGCTCCCTCCCTTGTGCGCAGCACAGGGGAGGGTTGGGGAGGGGGGCTGTTGGCGGTGGCAGTTGGTTGCTCCTCCCGCTGGGGGTGCTCTTACTTTCCTAGGCAAAAAGCTTCGAGCTGCGCTCGCCTACCCCTCCCCAGCCCTCCCCTGCGCCTGCGGCGCAAGGGAGGGGGCTGATTGCGAGCGCGCGGGGATCATGTCGGCGGCAGCCGTTGCTCCCTCCCTTGTGCGCAGCACAGGGGAGGGTTGGGGAGGGGTGCTGTTGGCGGTGGCAATTGGTTGCTCCTCCCGCTGGGGGTGCTCTTACTTTCCGAGGCAAGAAGCTTCGAGCTGCGCTCGCCTACCCCTCCCCAACCCTCCCCTGCGCCTGCGGCGCAAGGGAGGGGGCAGATCGCCAGCGCACGAAGAACGCGTCAGCTGCTGCCGTTGCTCCCTCCCTTGGGCGAAGCACAGGGGAGGGTTGGGGAGGGGTGCTGTTGACGGTGGCAGTTGGTTGCTCCTCCCGCTGGGGTGCCCTTACTTTCCGCGGCAAGAAGCTTCGAGCTGCGCTCGCCTACCCCTCCCCAGCCCTCCCCTGCGCCTGCGGCGCAAGGGAGGGGGGCTGATTGCGAGCGCGCGGAGATTACCCGGGAGGAGATTTTCCTCGCCAAACGAACAACGCCCCGGCAATGCCGGGGCGTTGTTGATCAACTCTTTGCGCCGAACTTACTGCGCCAATTCAAACCGCACTTCCACGCGACGGTTCGGCAGCAGGCATTCCAGCAACGCAGCACGCGGCTTGACGCCGTCGCACTGCTGCACCTGCTGGGTATCACCGCGGTACTCGTAGCGGATCTTGTCCGCCGCCACACCACGGCCGATCAGCAACTCACGCACGGTCTTGGCACGGCGCTCGGACAGGGCCTGGTTGTAGTCGAAGCCGTTGCCCTGCATGCGGTCGGCATGGCCAACCAGGGTCACGCCAGCCAGCTCGCGCTTCTCGTTCCCGATGGTAGCCAGGGCGCGATCCACGCTCTCCAGCGAGTAGGTACGGATGTCCTTGTAGCCGTCACGGTCGAACTCGAACAGCACGTTGGCGATCAACGGACCTGCCGCTACGGGCGCAACCACCGGACCAGCCGGATCGACGCCGCACAGGCGCGCTGCGGTTTCGGCTTCGTTGACCAGGTCTTCGGCGATCTGGATGTACGGCTTGGAGTGGCGCCACTGCTGCTGGTTGAACTCGTTGCCGGCGTGCACCAGCTCCACTTCACCGCACGCCACTTTCTGCGAGGCGCAGGCAAAGCCCGGCGTGCCGTGGATGACCTTCAGGCGATCCCACAGATCGGCACGCAGGTACTTGGCGCCGTTGACCAGAGCGGTGTCGGTGGGGATCGGCGAGACGCCGTTCTCCATGTCCACGATCAGCTTCTCCGACTCGGTCAGCGCTTCCTGCGGGAAGGCGCTGCGGTCATTGCGGGTGTATTCGTGGAAAGAAACATCCAGCCAGCACTGTGCCTTGGACAGGTGGTAGTCGCGGATCGGGCGACCTCCATCGTTCAATGCCTGGATGCGGCCCTGGGTCGCTTCATACGACTGCAGGTCGGCATGGATGGCTTCGTCACTGATGCGCTTGGCCTGCGGATTGAGCTGGGTCTGCTGGGCGCCAGCGGTGCCGGCGACAGCAAAGGCGGCAACAGCCAGCAAGCTGCGCAGCGGACGGTACTTGGTTTGCATAACGGTCATGGTGTCGTCCTCAGCGGGCCGGGTCGCGGTAGCGGACCGGGTCCCGACGGAAAAGGTCTTCGTCGAACTTGAAGCGCAGGCGCAGGAAGAAGCCCTGCTGCGTGTACTCGTAGCCATTGAGATCACTGTCGCCTTCGAAGCCGGTCCAGTTGTAACCGGCCGACAGCCACAGGTTCTGCCGCAGCAGGCGGCCAACCTCCATGCCGTAGGCGAACTGGTTGGCGCCGTACTGGCCACGGAAGGTGGAACCCAGCACGCCGATGTCCCAGTTCTCGGTAATGTCGTACACGACACGGCCAGAGACCAGCACTGCGTTGAAGCTGCTGTTGACGCGGCTGCCATCGCCATAGGCGAACTGGTCGCGCTGCCACTTGCCGGCAATGCGCCCGGTCAGCCACCACGGCCGCGACGGATGCCAGTCGGCGTGGGTGGAGACGATGTGCGCACGCGTGCGGACATCCTGGCTGGTACCACTGACCACCTCGCCGTTGAGCAGGGTCAGGCCGCTTTCGTCACGCTCGAGCTTGTACTCGTAGCGCATCAGGGCATTGACCCGGTTACGGTCGGTGTCACGGTAGGCCAGACCGATCTGGAAGCGGTCCTGCAATACGTCGCCACGTTCTTCATAGTTGGTGGCCAGCAGGTAGTTGCGGCCCAGCAGGGTCCAGTCACGGCTCAGCTTGCGTGCGACCATGAACTGCAGCAGCGAGGTCTTGAATGCCTCGTTGCTGTCGGTGGTGCCCGGCACGTCCTCGGAGATGCGGTGTTCGGCACGGATCGCGCCACGCCACAACGGGTTGGCACTGTAATCCAGGGCCAGCGCCAGGCCGGTGCTGTCACCGGTATCGCCATCGATCACATTGACGCGTTCGATCGAGCTGCTCAGGCGCAGGCCCTTGGCGATATCCCAGTTGTTGCGGATACCGGAGGCGGCCTGCACATCGCGGCCACTGATCGCATCCCGTAGGCGGTATTCGGAGAACGCCTGGGTGTCGCGGATGTAGCTGCTGTCGATACCGAACACCAGCGCATCGGCCTCACGGTCGGTGGTGGTGATGCCATAGGCGCTGGTCAGGCCGGTCTGCTTCTCGTAGCGGCCGTACAAACGGCTGCGCTCGAAGACCTGGTAGTCCACGCCAGCGGCGACGCGGTTGCGGTCTTCACCGCTGACGCTCTGTTCGTACTCGGCACCGCCGCTGAACTTGTCATTGAAGCGGTAACCGATACCGATGCGGGCGCTGTCCGATTCCAGCTTGGTGCCTACCGGCAGGTCGCTGGTCATGGTGTCGCCGTTGCTGCCGCTGTTGATCACCATCAGCCCGGTGGCCGGGTCCAGCGCCTGCTGGCCGTAGCCCAGCGCACCGCCACCGGAACCGGTGGCGAAGCCGCCGGTCAGGCCCGACAACGAGCCATAGCCGGTGCTCGACCACGGCGAAGTGATGCCGATGGTTTCGCGGATGCTGCGCAGGCCGAAGTCCAGGGTCAGGCGCTCGGTGGCACCGATGCGTACGCCGGCGCCGCCGGCATCACGCTTGCCGCCGTCCGGGTTGCGGTCTTCACTGCGCAGGGCCTCAACGTACAGTTCCAGGCGCGGGCCGACGGCATATGCCATGCGGCCGCTGTATTCGCCACGGCCGCCGTACAGCGGCGAGGCCTGGTTGTTGAACTCCGGATCGGTACGCGCACCGAACAGGCGTGCGTCGAACCTGGCGCCATCGTGGGCGAACTCGACGCGCCAGGCGTCGCCTTCGACCTGACCGGTGACGTCCTTCAGGCCCTGCGAAGTCACCTGGTTGAGCGAGTTGGTGTTGACCTCGCTCTGGGTGCGGGCGAACTCGGCGACCAGCATCGTGTTCTGGCCGAAGCGGTAGCCGGCGTTGACGCTGCCCATCTTGAACTCGGCGTACGGGTTCTGGTCTTCGACCGCCGATGCGCCGACTTCCAGCTTGTCGGTGAGCTTGTACTGGCCATCGGCACCGATCACCCAGAACTTCTCGGTCTGCTGATCGAGTTCATAAGTGATGCGCAGCGAGACCGGATTCAGGTCGCTGTCGAACGAGGGCAGGAACTGGTTCAGCAGGATGCGCCCGGAGAACGGCTCGAAGCTGTAATCCACCAGGCGTGCAAGCGGCTTCACCGAAACGATGCGCGAGGGCTGGTTGCGGTCGCGCACGATCATCTCGACGCGTTCGCTGCCTTCAAGCACCGCATTGTTGCGCAGCGCATACGGGCCGCTGCCCTGGCTGCGGAACTCCTCGATGATCTGCCGCAGCGAGTCCTCGATGGCGAACACATTGGTACGCACGCGCTCACTTTCGAAGTGCCAGCCCAGGCCGGTGGCGGTGCGGTTATAGGTGCTCAGGCTGCGCTGCGGAATCGGGCCGCTGCCGCCAACGCCACTGCTGGTGGCCAGCGTGTCGCCGGTCTGGAAGTCACCGTACAGCAGGTAGCTGCGCTTGTTGTCCACGCGCACATACAGGCGTTCGGCCGAACGCGCGTCGAAGCCACGCAGCGAGGAGTCGCCGTAGACCGGATAGAACTCTTCCGGCTGGATGTCACGCAGCAGGCGGCCACGTACATCCTTGTCCGAGTCATAGGCCGCGGTGAGCAGGTACTCACCCTTGATGCGGCCCTTGACGAAGAACGCGGTGCGCGCCGATGCACTGGCCTTGCCGTTGTTGAACTGCTTCTCCCAGCGACGGATATCGCGGTCGAAGGCATCGTGGTGCTGCACCGGCGAGATCAGGCTGGCGTTGGACTTGTTGCGGAAGTTCAGCACGCCCTCGATCAGGCCGGTGGCGAGCAACTCGCGCATTTCCGGCAGGAAGCCGATCGTGCCTTCGGCGGTTTCACCACCGGCAGTAATCCGCAGCAGCACATCCTGCGGATCATGCGGGGCGACCAGGTCGAACTCGGCAACACCGTTCTCGACTTCCAGCTGCACGCCCGGCATCACCTTGTCGGCATCACTGGCACCCGGGCCGAACTCGTCGGTGCGCGAACCCGGCAAACGGATACGACCGCCGCTGTTCTCGATGGTGACGAAGGACTTGCCGGCCAGCGGCTTGCCGTCGGCACCAAGCAGATGCACGGTGATGTGCACCGGCGTCTGGCCGTCGGCCGGCACGCCGTCACGGTCCACTTCCACCGACACGCGATCGACACCGGCGTTGCGGCTGTAGTCGACTTCACCCGAACGTGCTGCCACCGCTTCCGGCGGCGTATCGAGGGTGGTCAGCGAACGCGGATACAGCGTGCTGCTGTCGCCGATCACCGGAGTGAAGCGGGTGCTGCTGCCCACGTTCTGGGCCAGCACCGGCAACGATGCGGTAGCCAGCGCGCAGGCCAGCAGGCTCACACGCGGCATCTTGCGCAGGGCGGTGCGGCTCATGGCTGCACCTCCTGCTGGGCCGGCGCGGACGGCGGGTTGGGTCGCGGTTGCACGATCGGTCTCTGGTTGGACGAGTCCGTGGCCTGCTGCGGCGCACGGACCGGCTTGCTGTCAAAACGCAGCTGCGACTGCCCGGTTTCGGTTTCCGGTGCGCGCACCTCACCCTGGGTACGGCGTGCCTTCACCTGCTCCAGCAGCGGGTTGGCGCAGCTGCCCTCGACGAAGTCGGCGCGATGCAGCTCACCGTTCTTCAGGTCCAGGAACAGGCTGTCGGCATCACCCAGGTTGCGGTTGCTACTGGTGGTCAGGCGGGCACCCACCGGCAAGGTGGACGGGTCCACCTTCAGGGTGTGGCTCTGCGGCGGCAGGCCGCAGTAGCTGTACTTGCCCTCGGAATCGGAAATCATCCAGGTGCCGTTGGAGAAGTACATGCGTACGCCCGGGATGCCCAGCTCTTCCTCGTCCTGCACGTGGTTGTTGTTGCAGTCCACGAAGATCTTGCCCAGTACGCAGGCTTCCTCGGTGAACACGCCACCGGTGACGCGCACGCGGTACTCGGCACGGTTGGACGGCACCGAGCCCGGGACCGGCGTCATCGAACCCGGATCGATACAGCCGCCGGTGATCGAGCAGCCATGTGCCTGCGCACGGTTGATGCCATCGCCCTGCTGCGCACCGACGCCGACCCGCACGCGGTAGGTCAGCACCAGTTGCTGGCCGACGTCGATCGGGCCCAGGTCGAAGCCCAGGCGCGGACCCGGCTTGCCGAGCGGATCTTCAACAGCGCGCCCACCCACACGGCCAGTGCCGTTGATGTAGGTGAAGCCACGCGGCAGCGTATCGACGATGTTGACCGTCGCCATCGCGCTGCCGGCGGTCTGCCGCACGGTGATGGTGTACTGCACGGTGTCACCGATTTCCGCGGTCTGGCGATCACCGGTCTTGGTGATGACCAGGCCGGTGGCTTCGGCGGTGTCCAGCGGGATGTGGTTATGGACCACGCCTGCAACCGCGGAGCCTGCGAACAGGTTCAGCCAGTACTGGGTCGGCGTACCTACCGCACCGGTCGGTGCATCGGTCTGCGGCTGCACCAGGTGGCTGCTGCCCGCTGCACCCAGCGGCGACAACGAACCGGTCTCCGCCGGAATCAGCGACGACACGAACTTGTAGCCCCCCGGCGGCGTGACCGTCAGCTGGAACTCGCAGCGTGCCGGCGCGGCCGGGCCAAACATGAACTGGTAGTAGCCGTTGTTGCCCACCGTCATCGATACCGCATTGCCTTCCACGCGGTAACCACCGGCGCCGGCATTGAGGATGGCGGTGTTCGGGTCATAGCCGGTGCACACGCCAACCGGCGCGAGGGTGACGATGGAACCCGGCACCGGATCGCGGGTGACGGCGTCGTAGACGACACCGGACGGATCCACCGGCAGGCTCTGCTGCGGCAGATGCTGACCGGCTTCGAGCACGACCTGCAGCTGGCTGGTGCCGTTCTCGCTGACGCGGCAGGCGCTGACGCCGTCGTTGCCGATGGCAAGCGGGCTGTCACAGGCCACGCCCATGCCACCAGCAGTTTCCTGGTTCACCGGCCACGCCCACAACACGCCCGAGCTCGGATCACGGAACTGGATGTTCCACTTCACGCCCGGGATCACGTCGGCGAAACGATAGCTGCCGTCGACCGCGGTGATGGTGGACTGCGAGATCACACCGGTTACCGAATCCAGCAGTTCCACGATCCACGACTGCAGGCGTTGGTCGCCGCCGTCGAGGAAGGTGTCCTCGCTACCGACATCGAACCACACGGTGCCACCCACCGAGGACGACAGCTGCACCTGGTTGGGCACGCGGCAGACGTTCTGGGTGATGGCGGTATCGCACACCGGCAGCGTGCTGACATCACCTTCAAAGGTGTTGCGCTCGGTGGTGGTCGGGGTGCGGAACTCGTTCTCGCCGCCGCCTTCGATCAATACCGCGTTGTTGACGGTGCCCGCCTTGGCCGCTTCGGCCGAGACATTGGCCTTGACGGTGATGTCCGACAACGAGGTTGCACCGGCATTGACCACTTCCGAACTGCGGCACTCAAAGCGGGTATCGCCCACCGTGCCGGAGCAGAGCCAACCGTTGCCGGCCGGAACCTCGGCCAGGCTCAGGCCCACCGGCAGGCGATCCTTGACGATGTATTCGCCAAAGGACGGCTTCTGCCCGCCATTGCGCACGCGGATGGTGTAGGTCGCCACGTTGTTGACGGTGAACTTCACCGTGTTGGACGACTTGCTGACCAGCATGTCCGGCGAATCACCGATCTCGCCGAAGTTGTTGTCGACCGATTGGATACCCGGCGTCAGCACGATGCCGGTGATGACCGAGGACGTCGGTGTCGGGTTGCTGCCCACACCACCGCCCACCGCACCACCGGTGGTCTTGCCGTTGAGCGTTTCCGGCGGCGGCGTGCCTTCGGTCACCTCATAGGTGCCCGGACGCAGATCCGGGAAGCTGTAGCTGCCGTCCGGATTGGTGGTCACCGTCGATGTGACCGGATTGCCCAGGTCATCGGTGCCGGTCAGGGTAATGGTGATGCCAGCGTAACCGCCCTCATCACTGTCCTTGATGCCGTCATCGTTGCCGTCGTTGTAGACGAAACCGGAAATAAGGCCCGCCGGGATTTCGCCGAAATTGTTCTGCACCGAGAACTCGCCAACACCCACGGTGATACCAAAGATATTGGACGGATCGGAGACCGTCGCGGTGCCATCGGCCTGACCCTGCATACCCTTTGGTGCACCGCCGATGTTGCCGATCTTGGTCTTGCCATCCAGCGTGCCCACGGCCTGGTTCTTCTCCTCCACCTTGTAAGTACCCGGCGGCAGATTCAGGAACGCGTACTCACCATCGGCCAAGGTGGTGAAGGTCCTTGAGACGGGGTTGTTGTTTACATCGGTGCCCGACAGCTCCAACACGACACCGGCAATGCCGGTTTCGCCCGGATCGATGACGCCGTCATTGTTGGTATCCAGCCACACCTTGCCGGAGATTCCGCTATTGGTCGGAATCTCGCCAAACAGGTTCTCGTTTGAGGCATCGCCAGGCGTCAGCAGGTTGATGTCGGCGATCTTGCTCGATTCCGGCGACGCATTGTTGCTGGCGGTACCGCTGCTTGCACTGGTGCTGGTCAGCTTGCCGGCCGTGGTAATGCCCTGCGCGGTGCCGGTCGGCTGTTCCGGTTCCACCAACGTATAGGTGCCCGGACGCAGGCCTTCAAACTTGAAGGCGCCGTTATCCGCAGCAACGGTGGTGTACGTCCGGTTGACCGGCTGGCCAAGGTCGTCAGTACCCACCAGCTTGATTTCGACGCCGGCGATACCGGGTTCACCCGAGCTTGCCTTCACGCCGTCGTTGTTGACGTCGTAGAACACGGTGCCGCTGACCGAGACCCCAACGGTCTCACCAAAATTGAAGTTCGCACCATCGCCAGTGAGCTTGATGCCTTCGATGCGGTCAGTGAACGCCGGGTCACCCGAGGTGCTCGCTGGCACCGGCTGGCAAACCGTCGTTGCACAAGCAACACCTTCAATCGTCCCTGGCTTGACGGCCGATTCCAGATTGAAATAGGTCACCGTCGAAGTCGCTGCGGGCAGCGGCTGGCGCAGGGCATACGTCTTGGACGCACTCAACCCGGTGAATGAGTAGCTGCCATCGGCCAGCGTGGTCGCCGGGGCACCGGTGGGCTTGTATGCCGAGGTCAGCGAATCCCATTCCAACAATTCGACGGTGGCGCCGGCAATCGGCATGTCTTTGCTTGCACCACCGGCAACGTAGACATCGTTACGGCTGTAATCGGCGAAGACGAAGCCGCTGAGCGAGTACTGCTTGATTTCGGGGAAGTCGAACTCCACGCCAACAGCGTCATGTGCCAACACCAGTCCTGCGATCACACTGGTAGTGCCGCCTGCCGGGTTCTCCGCCACGAAGCCCGCTGCATGGGTGACACCCGTACTCAGGCCATTGCGATTTGCACGCGGCTCATTGGCGCGCGGCAGACCATTCTGGTAGCTCGTAGCGACCGTGGTCTGGTCCTGGGTCAGGGTGTAACCAGCAGGGCCCGACGGAGGCAGGTTCTCGAATTTGTAGTTGCCATTGCCGTCGGTGGTGGTCGTCATGCTGACGGCTGCACCCCATTGGTCATTGCCCGACAAGGTGATCTTTGACCCCGAGAGTCCGATATCCCCGGCACCGTCGACGTCGCCGTTGTCATTGCGGTCGAAGAAAACGCGCCCAGCCAGACTGGCGCCCGAGGCGACCTGCGTCTCCGAAGGATCGCTGTCGTTGCTCGGATCAGTGTCCAGTGCCACCGGCGTGCTGCCATCGCTGCCCATGCCCGGCGTCACCGTACCGGTATTGGTACGGTCGCTATTGAACGGGAAGTTTGCCGAACCGTTGTAAACACCTGGCTTGGCACGGGCCCACAACTTGACCGTCACCGAAGCGCCCAGGGCATAGTTGCCGTCCAGGTCACAGGTGATTTCCTGCCCGGCCGACGTCGCATTGACTGTGGTTACACCGTTGGAGATGTAACAGACGTTGTAGACGCCGTTACCTGGCGCAGAATTTCTGACTGCAAGCGCCGTTCCATCCACTGTCGGCACGTAGGTACTGGTGTTCAGCCATTCAAAGCCCTTGGGCAACAGGTCCTTGACGCGGATCTTGGTCACACTGGAAGGACCGTTGTTGGTCACCACCAGCGAGTACTCCACCGGCTGGCCAATCTTCACCGGGCCAGCGGTAATCGTGGTCTTGTCGATCGCCAGGTCCACCGGAGGGAATACGGTGGTTGGAATCGACACAAGGTTGTTACCGGCCTTGGCGATGTCGAACGACTTGTTCTCGAAGTTGGTCCTGTTGAAACCGGCCGCGTCGCACGCGCCCTGGAGTTCATAGGCATTTTCATTGGCGCAGGCAAGTGCTGCGTCACCAAAGGTGAGCGGGCCGTTTGCCGAGACCGGGCCAACCATTGCGAACTCAAGTACAAAGCTCACCGACTGCCCACGATCCAACCAGTTGTCAGCGGCACTGCCACCAAGCTCGCACTCAACCCGCCCGTTGGGGCCGGTAGGTTGAGTACATTGCACTACACGCGGTGTCGCATTGCCCCCAAACTCGGGGTTTGCGACCACGCCCGGCGACAGCAGCTGGATCGTGTAACCGGCCGGAATCGGCGAAAGCACGTCATACATCATGACCTCTTCCGCGCGCGACGTACCGTCATTGCTGACGGTGAACTTGTACCTCAGGTTGTCGCCCAGTCGGAACTTGGTGCCGCTTGGCCACGGCACCTTCTTCTGTACAAGGTCCACCACCGGTGCCTTGATGTCGAAGGTTGCGCTTGCGGTGTTGTTGGACGTCGCTGCGACGTCACCACAACTGCCGGAAACCTGGGGATTGGTGCTTGTCTCGGTCTTGAACTCACACAGCGAAGGATCCAGCGTCAGTACGGCACTGTTGCTGGCCTGCAGATAGACCGTTCCGTCCTTTGCGGGCAGACCAGAGGCGGGCTTTTTGATGCGTGCGGTAAGGGTGATGGTCCGTACCTCATACGCCGGGACCGGCGTGGTGTTGGTACAGGTGATCCTCTGCTTTTGGCCGGCGATAGCCACTGGAGCGGCGCAGCTCATGCCGCTTCCGGTACCGCTGATGTTTTCGTAGGCAACAGTGCCGTCGCCGGCGGTCGTGCCATTGCCGGCAATCGGCGTGCCGACGAAAAACTCGTCGGATATGCTGAACATGCCGACGGGAATTGCGCCAGGGCCAAGGTTCTGCGCGCTGAGCGCAAAGGTGATCAAGCCACCCACTTTGGGCTCGGCGGTCTGGACCTTCTTCTCCTTCATTGCGACATCCAGTCGCGGCTCGACGTAGATCGCAGCGGTGTCGGTGATCTGTCCGGACAGAATCGCGTCCGGAGAGGTCATCGTTGCGGAGTTGGTGAGTACGGAATCACCATTGGTGCCGGCAAGCGGCCGCCTGACAGTTGCCATCACCACAATTTCATCGGTGGGCAATACGTTCAGGAATTCGCAGGTAAGTGAACGTTCGCCCGCGGCCAGCGTCGCTGGGCACTCCGTACTGCTGGGAACACCGTTGCGCGTAACGGTCACCGCGATCGCCGGCGTCTTGAAATCCTCGGCCGGGGCTCCCGGCGAAGTCATATTGAGGATGCCAGGCAGATCGTCGGTCAAATGCAGGGTGGGAATGGTCTCCTGCCCTGCTGTCGGGCGGGTGACGGTCATGCGCCAGACCAGATCCTGGTCGGTCACCAACAATCTGGGGGTCTTGGTTGCTGCGTCGTACGTCGGGTACCAGTCATTGCTGGCCACCGGCTGGAAGGACACATCCTTGACCAGCTTGATCTCCGCCTTGCCGTTGTCTACGGGCGTAGCTACCAGGGTGCCGCCGGCGAACTCACAGTCATTGGCGGTGAATGGATCGGCCGGCGACGGTCCGGCATTGTTCGGAACACCCAGCGCTGTCAGTGCGCTCGCCCCCGTACAGGCATAGTTGACGAGCTTGATCGGCGAAGTAACCGAATCAATCGTGGTCGTGAACTCAACCCATTTGGATGCACCTGGCGCCAGCGTGCCTGCCGGCGCCGTGCAGGTTACCTCGGTGCTGCGCCCGTCATTGGTATAGGGAGGATTGCTCAGTCCAGTGCGGGTCACCGCACAGGTCCAGCCCGCCGGACTGCTTGCTTTCACTGTTACCACGCCGCCAGCAATTTCTTCCGGGCGCATGTAATCCACCACTTTCAGTGGATTGGTGGTGTGATCGGCTGGAGAAAGGCTGTGCTGATCATTGGTGACCGTCAACCTGGTGGTGACAACCGTGCCTGGTGCCTGTGGGCCACCGGGGCTCTTTGTCTTGGTCAGACCAAGGTCTGCGAAGGGCTCTGCCACCTGGTAGGGAAGCAGGATGCTGTTGTTGGACGGGTTGGTTTCCGCACTGTCAGCCGGCGGCGTGACCACCACCGGGAACTGGCCGTCGGTTGGCGCACCCGGCAGGGTCAGGATGAGGTCGAAGCTCTGGGAGCCCTTGGCCGCCACGGTTCCTGGCGTACAGGTAACCAGCGTACCGCTGTAGGTACTGCCATTTACCTGCAGGCTGTTGCCGGGGGCCGACGTGCAGTTGGCGGGCAACGTCTTGATCACGAAACCTGCGGGAATGATGGTCTGGATCGTGCCACCCGTGGTGCCGGACGGACCGTCGTTGTAGTACTCCAGCTTCAACGGCTGATCACTGCCAATCAGCTTGTAGTGCTCGTCGTAACTGCCCTTGGCCACCAGGTCGGTGCCTGCTGCCGTGGTATAGGGCAAATTGACATCATTGTTGTTGTCGTTGGTATCCAGATACTCGACGCTGCCGGACTTGATCGTCGCTATGTTGACGAAGGTGCCCTGGCTGTTCTGTTTGCCGGTGACGGTGATGACCCCAGTGGCAAGCGCCGCCGGACTGATCGGCGCTGATGTAGCGCTATAGGTACAGACCAGTGTTCGCGAGGTGTTGGCGTCGCTTACGGAATTGCAGACTGCACCCGGCGGAGCATTCACCGCAGTCAGCTGGAAATCCGTGGGCAACTTGTCGGTTACGACAATCGATCCACCAACCGGCACATCCATGCCATTGCCATCAATCTGCGGGCTGATTTCAAAGACAATCGGCATTCCCGCAACAGCGTTGCCGGCGGGCGAAGTCTTTTGCTTCTCAACCTTCAGGTCACCGCTGCTGCGGATTACCACCGGCTTGACCGCAGTGGTCTTGCCAGGATCGCTACCGATGACCGAGATATTGGGTCCGCCAGTACTGGTTGCTATGAAGCCAATCGAAAGCTGACCTGTAGCACCAACTGCACCATTGGCTACTGTGCAAACCAGGTGCGCGGCATTCATCGGATCAAAACTGCATCCGGCAGGCAGCGGTGTCGTCGCCTCCAGTTGCGCCGGGATCACCACCGTCAACGTGTCGTCCACACCTGCAGAAGTTCTTTGCCAATCAATGCTGGCCGTAAACGGCACACCCTGAGGAACGTCTGTTACGTCTGTCTGGGTTCCAAAATTGAGCTTGATATCGCTATCCGGCGCGACACCTGCCCATGCAGGAGCCACTCCCAATGCAGCGGCCGAGCCCAGAAGAAATGCGGATGCAGCAAGTTTCCATCCGCGCAGACGGGCGCCAACGCCCCCCAATAGAGGCAAACGCCCGTTACCGGAACCGTGGATGGCCATGTCCTGCTCGAATTGCTTGTTCACCGTGCAAACCTCTTGCAAACGCTGCGCACACAGGCCGCCAGATCTGGCAGCCCGGAAAAATTCATGTCGATGCACGACCCGCCCCAAAAACGGATCGCCGATTCGGCACCGTGGGGGTGCCTTGCGATGGCGGCGATTCTTACGGCGCACCTGCGCCTATTCAGTTCCGCTCCATGACGGAAACTCTCAGTTGCTCTCGAAACGGACCTGAACCCGTATTCGTGACGCCGCTATCACTTTGATTTCACGCAGGATTTACCTGCATCCCCAGTCATGGACGTGAATGGGAACGCCTTCAAATCTGTGAACTCAAAATAAACGGAAAAGTGTGAACTAGACCGTCAAACGGTAGCCAGCACCCCGAACTGCGCGAACCGGGAGGGTACAGCCGGTAGCGGCCTGCACGCGGTTGCGCAGTCGGTGTACCAGCACTTCGATCCTGTGCGGGTCGAAGCTCCAGGGCTGGTCGGTGAGGGCTGCGATCAGGCGTTCGCGGGCCACGGTTTCGGCCGGCGAGGCGAACAGCAAAGTGAGAAATGCGCGTTCGGCCTCGGTCAGGGCGAGGATCTGGCCACTGGGACCACGCAGGTCCCAGCCATCGGATTCCAGTGCCCAACTGGCGTTGTCGCTGGTGGCGACGTTTTCCATCAACTGCGCGGCTTCGCCGGGCAGGCGACGACGCAGGCTGTACAGCTTGGCCGCCAGGAATTCGGGGTCCGGCCGGTGCGGCAGGCAGGCGTCGGCGCCCGCCCATAGCCCCTCGGCAATCAACTGCGGGGTAAGCGGATCAACCAGCAGGACGACACCCAGATCATCACGGCGACGCAGGTGCTCGACGGTCTCGACCATGCCGGCACGGACACGGGTGGTGTCGATCACCACGATGTCACAGGGAACGATCACCAGTTCGCGGTACAGCGCCTCGACACTGTCCAGGGCCTGGATCTGGGCGCCATAGGGCAGCAGCGGTTGCAGCAACTCCAGGTTGCCGACAATCCAGATACGCAGCGGCGCCAAGGCCATGGGATTGGCTGCGCCGACCGGCGCGTAGTTCAGATCCGATGCCACACACTCTCCCTGTCGGGCCCTGATAAACAGCCCACATATAGCTGGGATTTTAGCTCAGCGTAATGTCAGTTACCGCTGAAACCGGGTACACAGTTTTATGAACGAAAATGGGCGGCACTGCTGCGCCGCCCATTCCGTGTCGCTTACTCCGCAGGCACACCCATTTCCTGCAGCAGTGCCGGCGCCGGGTACACCTTGGCCAGCAGCCAGCGTAGATAGCGCATGTCCACGTGCACGGCACGCTTGTAGCGCGGATCAAACCACCAGCTGGCGCTGACCGATTCCCAGTTGGAATCGAAGTTCAGGCCGATCAGCTCGCCCTTGGCATTGAGCACCGGCGAGCCGGAGTTGCCGCCGGTGGTATCCAGGTTGGTCAGGAAATTGACCGTCTGGGTCTTCAGGGCCGGGTCGGCGGTGCTACCGAAATCACCCTTGGCGATCGCGGCCAGCAGCGGCTTGGGCGCGTCGAATGGCACGGTATTGGTGTTCTTCTCGACGATGCCGGCCACCGTGGTCACCGGCGAGTAGCTGACCGCATCGCGCGGGTGCAGCGCCTCGACCTTGCCGTAGCTGATGCGCAGCGTGCTGTTGGCATCCGGGTAGACCGCCCTGCCCTGGCTGGCCCGCCAGGCAAACAGCGCCTGCATGTAGGACGGCCGCAGGCGCAGCTGCTCGCCTTCGCGTGCCTTGCTCTCGCGCTCGGCATTGAGCTGGGCCATCACCAGGGCCGAGGCCACCGAAACCAGCGGATCGGCCTCGATGAAGCCACCCTTGCGCGCGGCCTCGAAGCGCGACAGACGCTGCGCCTCGTCGCCCAGCCTGGTCTGCGCGTACAGTTCATCCAGATGCTTGGCCAGCTCGGCCGGCGTACGCCCGAACAGATTGTCGTATTGCGCATCACGCTGCGCATCGGGCAACTGCTGGTAGCGGGTCAGCAATGCCGTGAGCAGCGCCTTCTCGACCGTCGGGTCGTAGCGGCGCTGCACCTGCTTGAGCACGCCTTCGATCAAGGCCTGGTCGCGCTGCTGGTAGCCGGCCTCGCGCTCGGCATCGGGCTTGAGCGATTCCACGCGCAGGCGCTCCAGCAGCAAGGCCGAGCGCAGCAGCTGGGTCTGGCTGGACATCAATCCCACCAGGAACTCGCTGCTGCCGGCTTCACGGCCCTCGGCCAACGAGGCAAACAAGGCATCGATATCGGCCTTGTACTTGCCGTCGGCATTGGCCAGCATCGCCTGCTCATCCTGTGCGCGCTGGCTCTTGGCGTCGCTGCGCAGCAGGCCTTCCAGTTCACCGGCGGCGCGCTTGCGGTTGTTCTTCAGCGACTGCAGCTGCGAGGCATAGCGGGTGCGCGCATCGGCATTGCCCTTGCCCTGCGCCTCGATCACGTCGATCAGCTGCTGGAACACCTCGACCCGGCGCGGCAGCACGGTGTCGATCTGGCTGGCGAACTCGTCGGCGGTGCGCAGGCGATACGTGGTACCCGGGTAGCCGGCCAGCATCGCGTAGTCACCTTCCTTGGGGCCATCCAGCGACATCTTCAGGTGTGCCGGCGGGTGGTAGGGCACGTTGTCCTTGCTGTACGGGGCCGGCTTGCCATCCTTGCCGACGTAGGCGCGCAGCAGGGTGAAATCACCGGTGTGGCGCGGCCACATGAAGTTGTCGATCTCATCGCCGTAGTTGCCGATGGCGCGCGGCGGTGCATAGACCAGACGGATGTCGGTCAGCTCCAGCTGGCGGATGCGGTAGAAATCGCTGCCGTAGTACATGTTGGCCACCGAGCAGCGCACGCCGCCCTCGGCCTCGCAGTCGGCGACGATGCGCTTGCGCGCGCTTTCCACCGCGTCGTAATACGCACGCCCGGTCTTGCCGCGGGCGTCCTTGAGGACGTCATCGGTGACCTTGTCGAAGCCCACCGTCACCAGCACCCGGTAATCCGGGTTGGCGGCGCGTTCGTCGTCGCGGCCCTGGGCGATGAAGCCGTCGTCGATATAGTTGTGCTCCTTGCTGGCGTTGTACTGGATGACGCCATAGGCCACGTGGTGGTTGGTCAGCAGCAGGCCTTCGTCGGAGACGAACGAACCAGTACCACCGCCCACCCGCACCACTGCACTGAGCGGTGGCGCGGTGACATCGGCCAGTTGCTTCGGGTCACCCTTGAAGCCGGCTTCCTTCAACGTTCTGGCCAGCTCCGGCAACTGCGTGGGCATCCACATGCCCTCGTTGGCGTGGGCGGCAGCAGCCAGGCTCATGCCCAGCGCCAGCGCGGCGGTAAGCGGTTTGCGCGTCATCGGAACTCCAGCGGATTACAGAACAGCCGCCGACAGTAGCGGCCCCCGCCAACAGCGGCAACCGCCAGCAGTCACGCAATATCGCCGACGCTTGTGGGAGCGGCGTCAGCCGCGAAGCCAGCGCTGCATGAACTCGCGACAGCGCTGATCTTCGACGTGGCCAATGCGCTATTGGCTGCGGATGGATCTGTGGCTTCGCGGCTCACGCCGCTCCCACAATCGTGCCATCCGCAGCATTCCTCAGCGCTCCTTGCGCCAGTTCACCGAGCCACGGTTTTCGACGGTAGACGACTCCACTTCGATGTCGAAGCCGCGCCGCAGCAGGTACTTCAGGGTCAGCACCGAGCCGCTGCCGACCAGCGACACGCCGTAGCCGATGTAGAGCTTGGGCGTGATGTATTTGCCCACGCCGATCACCGAGCCGCCCAGCGCGCGCGATTGGCTGACGCCTGCGTCGTCCAGCCCCAGCTTGGCCCCGACCTGCGCGGCGAGCAGGCCAGTGCCGGCCGACAAGGCCGCCGAGGCGGCGTTGACCTGCTGTGCCTGGTCGCTGCTGGCCATGCTCAGGCTGCGCCCCAACACCAGGTAGGCGAGCGATTCGGATTGCGACATCGCCGGCTCCGACCACACGTCCACCCGTGGCTGCTGGGCGCGCCCGGTGACATGGATGCCGGCGGTGACATCACCAATCGAGCGCTGCGCCTTGATGTTGATACGCGGGTCGGACACCACACCGTAATTCCACAGCAGCTGGCCATCGGTGATGGTCAGGTCCTGGCCGTACGCCTTGTAGCGGCCGCTGACTTCCAGGCCGCCGTTGGCGGTCATCTCGCGGCCCGGACGTGCCCGCACCGGCATCCTGCCGGTCAGCGCGCCCTTGAGGCCGAAGCCGCTCATCTTGACCTTGTCGCCGAGGCTGACGGTCAGGTCCATGTCCAGCGGTGAGGACGGGCCTTCTTCCGGGTCGACCGGGTCCAGCACCACGATGTCTTCCGACGCCGAAGTGCCGCGATCCAGGCGTTCCAGGTCCAGGTCCGCCTCGGGCACATGCACGCTGCCGCGCAGTTCCATCGCGGTACCGGCCAGGGTGAAGTCCAGATCCGGGTTGGCCACCACCCGCAGTTCGCTGGTGTTGGCCAGCAGCACCTTGTCGCCGTGGATATGCAGCTGCAAGGGCTGCGCATCGCCGAACCAGGACAGCCCGCCGTCTACCTGCAGGGTGCCCTCACCACCGGTCTTGGTTGACGCACTGATGCGCGCCGAGCCATCGGGCTGGGCGATGAAGCTGCCCTTGCCTTCGCTCAGGGTCAGGCCCAATGCCGGGAATTCGCCGGTAAAGTTGCTGAGCTTGGCCTCGCCACCCAGGCTTGGCTGCGAGCGCGTGCCACGCAGGCTGACGTGGCCCTCGATCAGGCCTTGCGGGCGCACCAGGTCCGGCGAGAACAACTCCAGCCAGTACAGCCGCGCGATGTTCATGTACAGCTCGCCGGTGAGTGCCGCATTGGGCTCCCAGCCGGTCTGCACCTTGGCATCGATGAAGCCATCGCCCTTGAAGCCGACACCGAGGTAGCCCTTGATGCTGTTGGGCAGCATGTCGACGTTCAACGAGAAGTTGTCGTAACGCACCAGCTCGCCACGGGCGTTGTCGCCCAGACGGATGCCGCCTTCGGCCGAGGCTACCTTGAAGCCGCCTTCCCAGGCATTGCCACGCGGGCGGATGTTGCCGTCCAGGGTCAGCTCACCGCGCAGGTACATGCGGCGACCTTCGTTGGGCGGCAGCCACGGCTGCACAAGCGCCAGTGGCAGGGCATCGCCACGCAACTGCAGGCCTTCGCGCGGCCAGTTGGCGGCAAGGCACAGCGCGCCACCGGTGTCCGAGCCCAGGCAGGCATCGGACAGGGTGAAGTTGCTGCCCTGCGCACTGAAGGCAGCCGGCTGCCGCAGCTGCCATGGCGCGCCCTTGACCGGTGCAATCCGCAGCGAGGCCAGCTCGCCGCGCCAGGCCTGGCCCTGTTGGCGCACGCTGCCACTGAAGGCCAGCGCGCCCAGTTCATTGCGGGTGTCGGCGTCCAGCTGCAGGTTCTGCACGCTGCCGCGTGCATTGATGTTGACCTGGTCCAGCAGCATGCCGACCTCGACCGCGCTGGCATGGACCTGCAACGCGCCGTTGCTGCCCTGCCATGGCAGGCGACCGTTGATGCTGATCTGCTGCGCCTTCCAGTCGTCCCATTGCAGGCCATTGCCGCGCAGGTCGGCGGTGATATCCGGTTGGCTCGGGGTGCCACGCAGCTGCAGGGTACCGGCCACGCTGCCGGTGCCACCGGGCAGCAGGTCGGACAGGTGCAGCGGTTGCAGCCGCGCATCCACATCCAGTCGATCACCAACCTTGCCCTTGGCCTCGATCTGGCTGTCGCCCATCACCAGCCGCACATTGCCTTCGCCCTGGGTGCCCTGCAGTGCCAGCTTTGCGCGGGCATCGACACGGCGGCCGCGCAGCATGCCGTTGATCTGCGGCACGTCCAGCGTCGCCTCGAAGCGCATGTCGCTACTGCCCGCCACGGCCGGCAGCTGCTTGCCCTTGGAGGCCAGCGAACCGGACAGATTGCCTTCCCAGCCCGGCGCGAAATAGCCGGGATCAAACCTGGACAGGCTTGCATCCACATCCCAGGCCAGCGTCGGTGCCCAGGCCGCCGAACCCTTCAACTCCAACGCGCCACCAGGCGTGGTCGCCTTCAGCCGCTCGATATGGGCCTGCTGGTCGTTGCCACGCACGTCGAAATCGAGATTGGCGTCCTGCGCCTCACGCGCCACCTCCGCCTTGCCAACCGCCGCCCAGTTCTTCAGGTTGCCGGCCACGCCCAGACGCGCTTCCTTCAGGTGCAGCGGCACTGGTGTGCTGTCAGGCTGGGTCGGGTCGGGTTCGGGCGTGTAGGTCAGCTGGTTGGCCACCACCGCAAAGCGGAAGCCCGGATTCTGTGCATCGCTGAAATCGGCCGTGCCCTGCAGGCGCACGCTGCCACCGAAGGCTTCGGCAACCAGCGGTGCAACCGTCAGCACCTGGTTCTCGATGGCGACGTTGGACGGCGCCAGCACCAGCTCATTCTCACCCTGGCGCACACGGCCCTGCAGCTGCGCCTGGCCGCCGCGCCCACGCGCGGTGAAATCCAGGGCCAGCGGTGCCGGTGCCTCGGCCAGGAACTGCGCGGGCACCAGCTGGCCGATGTCCAACTGCTCGCTGCGCGCGGCCACGTTCCAGACCGGATCGGTGCGGCCGTCCAGGATGAGGCTGGCATGCAGCGGCTTGGGCGCATAGCCGGCCAGCGCCACTTCCATGTGCGCCAGGTCACCGCGCGCGACCAGGCCCAGGCGCGCGGCCGGCTGCCCCGGGCGCGGCGGCATCAGCGCGCGCACGGTCAAATCGGTCGCATAGTCTTCGCGCGGCAGGTAGTGGCCGTCGATGCGGAAATCACCCAGGTTGCTGTTGACCTTGAGCTGGCTGGCGCTGAACTCGCCATCGGCCGCTTCAAGCCCACCGCGGATACGGGTGATGTCGATGATGGGTTGCTGCAGTTGGGTGATGCGCAGGCCATCGACAACGATGGTGTCGGCCTGCAAGGCCAACGGCAGCTCGATGGCCGGCAACACGTCGGGCCAGCGCGGCAGTTCGAAGGGCTTGTCTTCCGACGGCCCCAGCTCCAGCGTGGCATCGCTGATGCGCAGCGCATCCAGGCGCAGCTTGCGGCCCAGCAGCGGGCGGATATCCGGATCCAGATAGGCCTGCGCGGCGGTGAAGTGCAGCTCGTTGTAGCGGAAATCCAGGTCGTGCAGGATCAGCGGCCCGGCCAGCGGGCCCTCGGCCTTGCTCCAGGTCAGTGAAGAGCCGGCCGGCAGCCGCGCCACCACCTGTGCCAGCAATACCTCGCGGCCGGCAACGGTCTGCAGCAGCCAGTACAGCGCGAACAGGCCCAGCAGCACCAGTACGGTGATGGTGATGCCGCTGCGCACCGCCAGCGTGCGCAGCCGCGCCTTGCGCCGGGCACGCAGCTCGGCGATGCGCGCCTCGCGCTCTTCCGGGCTCACCTCGTCAGGCCGACGGCTCATAGGTCAGCTCCGATGTTGAGGTAGAGCTGGAACTGCGAATCGGGGCTGTTCAAGCCGTGTGCGATATCGATGCGCACCGGGCCCACCGGCGATTTCCAGCGCAGGCCGATACCGACGCCGGTATGCAGGTCGATGGTGTTGTCGAAGGCGCTGCCGGTGTCGACGAAGACCGCGCCGCCCCAGGGGCCACCACCGAAATAATGTTCGTACTCGGCCGAACCGACCACCAGGTTCTTCGCGCCCAGCGCGAACTTGTCCGGTGCCGGCGTACGCGGGCCGACTTCACGGTAGGCATAGCCACGGATGGAGCGGTCGCCACCGGCGAAATAGCGCAGGCTCGGTGGCATCGATACCAGATCACTGGTCCAGGTTGTGCCGGCCTGCCCACGCAGGATCAGCCGGTCCGCATCCCCGACCGGAATGTACCAGCGCACGGTGGCATCGGCCTGGACGAAACTGGTATCCGAGCCAGCCCCTTCGATGCCCCCGCGCAGGGTGGCGTTGCCACTCAGGCCACGGCGCGGAAAGCTCTTGTCGTCGACGTCCACGTAGTCGGCGGTGAGCTGCGGATAGACCAGGGTCGAATAGTTGTAGACCGCCGCGTTGAACTGGTCGCCGGAGCTGTAGCGCCAACGCTCGCGCAGGGCGTTCATCGAGACGATGGCAGTCCAGTGCTCGTTGATTTCACCGCTGCGGCTGGCGATCAGCTTGACGTTGCGCAGGTCGATGTAATCGGTCTGCTCGTCATAGGCACTGACCGCATAGCTGTACCAGCCATCCAGCCAGCGGAAGCCGGGGACGCGGTAACTGGTGATGAAGCTCTTGCGCTTCTGCGCATAGTCCAGCTGGGTGGTGAGCTTGTGGCCACGGCGGTTGACGTAACGGCGTTCGACGCCGCCGCGCACACCGGGGCCACTCTCGCTGCCATAGCTCAGACCGGCGGTGTAGATGGTGCGCTTGGCGCGGGTCAGCTTGACGTTGACCGGCACCTCGCCGTTGTCATCGGCCTGTTCCGGGTGCGGCTGGATGTCGATGACGCTGAAGTAATCGAGCTTGGTCAGCGACTCGCGCAGGCGGTCAAGCTTGCCTTCGTGCCAGTAGCTGCCCTGTTCCCAATACACCAACGGCTCGAACAGGCCCGGACGGAAATAATCCTGTTCGAAGGTAATCGGCCCCATGTTGTAGCGGCGGCCGCTGTCCCAGGTAAGGAAGATGTCGGCGGCATTCTCGGCGCGGGTCACTTCCACCTTGCGCTGGGTGAAGTCGGCATCGAAGTAGCCACGCTCGGCCAGGCGCCGGGTGATGGTGATCTTGCTGGCCTCGTAGCTGACCGAGTCGAAGGCCTCGCCGGTCTTGGGGTGGAAGGCCTCGATGTCTTCCTGCAGGTACTTGTCGCGTGAGGCCGGGCCGGTGATGGCCAGCTCCTGGGTGCGGACCTTGACCTGCTCGCCCTTGTCGACCTGGATCAATACCTGCAGGGTATCGCCGGTGCGCGGCGCTTCCACGGTGATCTTCGGGTTGTAGAAGCCGAACGGTTCCAGCGCGGTACGGGTCTGCCGCTCGGCCTGCGACAGCAGGTACTCCAGCCGGGATTCGCCCTGCACCTTGCCGATCGCGTCGTAGACCGACAGCGACACCTCGATGTTCTCGATGATTTCGGCGTCATCACCCTTGTCCAAGCCCTTGATCTGGACCTTTTCGATGGTGCCGCGGGCATGGGCAAGGGGAACTGCTGCCAGCGACGCCAGGAACAGAAGGAGCGGGGTGATTCGAGATAGCTGCATGCGCGTCAGCATACCGGTCCGAACATGACCGGCAAAATCACACGGCTGTCATGAAGCTGCCTGCGGCACTGCTGATCCACGCGGCGGGGGTGGCCCGTGTAGTGCTGAGCCATGCTCGGCAGAGGCCGTAGCGGGAATGCCCCAGCCGGGCATGGCTCGGCACTACATTCGATTCACCCGCCTCCACCACGCTGTACGGACCATCACGCCATATTGACGGGTACGGTTAAATTATCGTGAAACACCCAGCCGCTCCGGTTCCTAGAACACGTGGTGATGCTGTCCCGGGTTACGTGCTCCATGAAGGAGCAGCCGGTTGACTGGGCCCCAGGCATTTCCACAAGTCCAGGTACCCATGATGAAACGACAACTCCTCAGCGCGGCCGTGTGCACCGCCATTGCCGCGTATTCGTCCCTTTCCTTCGCCCAGACCCAGACCGATGCGGACAAAAGGAATGTTGAGACCCTCGACAAGATCACCGTCACCGGCTCGCTGATTCCGCAGGTGCAGGTCGAGACGGCCACGCCCATCACCTCGATCACCGCCCAGGACATCCAGAAGCAGGGCTTCAAGGATGTCTACGAGGTCCTGCGTTCGCAGCCACTGGCGACCGGTGCGGTACAGGACAGCCAGTTCTCCGGCGGTTTCACCTCGGCGGCCAAACCCATCAGCCTGCTCGGCCTGGACCCGGGCTTCACCCTGGTGCTGATCGACGGCAGGCCGATGGCCGATTACCCCTTGCTTTACAACGGCCAGAGCAACTTCGTCGACCTGGCCAGCGTCCCCACCGCCATGGTCGAACGCATCGACATCGCGCCGGGCAACCAGTCCTCGATCTACGGCTCCAGCGCGATCGCCGGCGTGGTCAACATCATCCTCAAGAAGCGGCTGGACGGCACCGAGCTGAGCTTCCGCATGGGCAGCTACGACGGCGGCGGTGGCGGCAACCAGCGCTTCCAGCTGACCAGCGGCCACAGCTGGGACAAGCTTGACCTGACTGCCGGCCTGCAGCTGAGCAACCAGGACCCGATCTACGGCTTCAACCGCAAGGACTTCGACTCCACCAACGACAACCCCGACGTCGCCGCGCGCTATGGCAGCCGCACCTTCGTGCACAACAGCAGCAGCGGCGCCTACATCGACCCCGGCGCCGCAGCCTGCGCACCGCTGGCTGGCCTGTTCGGGGGTACGACCTTCTACGACACCCGCCCTGGTCGCGGCAACTATTGCGGCAGCCGCTATGAACCGGGTTATTCGACGATCCTCAACAAGGAGCGCAGCGCGTCAGGCTACGCCAACCTCAATTACGCGCTCAACGACAGCACCGACATCTATGCCACGCTGCTGATGAACCGCACCAAGAACGAGAGCAACTCCGGCTCGCGTTTCTGGCAGCCATCGCTGGATACCAGCGGTTATATCTTCAACAACCTCACCGGCGACCTTGAGAGCTACCAGCGCATCTTCTCGCCGGAGGAGACCGGTGACGTCGACTTCAACAACGAGCGCCAGACCGCCGATTCCTACAACGTCGCCATCGGCATCAAGGGCGCGCTGGGCCAGTCGAACTGGGACTACAACGCCTACTACGCGCGCTCCGAATACCACATCGACAGCCGCCAGTGGTGGCCGTTGAAGGACAAGATGGAAGACTTCTTCCGCGAGCATTTCCTCGGGCCGCAGTTGGGCGACTACTACGGCTATCCGATCTACGAGCCGAACGATGCCGGCTTCTACCAGGCGCTGACCCCGGAGCAGTACCGCAGCTTCCAGGGTGAGATCCGCACCAAGTCCAAGACCTGGACGCAGAACGTCAACCTGCAGTTCACCAACACCTCGCTGTTTACCCTGCCCGCCGGTGACGTCGGCTTCGCCGGCGTGCTGCAGGCCGGCCAGCAATCGTGGAGCAACCCGACAGACACGCGTGTGGTCACCGACCAGTTCTGGGGCCTGAGCGGCACCCAGGGCAAGGGCAAGCGCGACAACTGGGCGGCGGCGGTGGAACTGCGCGTGCCGATCTTCAGCAAGCTCACCGCCAGCCTGTCCGGGCGCTATGACGACTACAAGAACGATGGCGGCGGCAGCGACTCCCGCGCCACCTGGAAGGCGGCACTGGAGTACCGGCCGATCGACTCGCTGCTGTTCCGCGGCAACTACGCCACCGCGTTCAAATCGCCGGACATGTCCTATGTATTTGCCGGCGACAGCGGCTTCTACACCTTCGTGCCTGACTACTACCGCTGTG
The DNA here is from genome assembly GCF_056856655.1 of Stenotrophomonas sp. STEN033. Classification (NCBI taxonomy): domain Bacteria; kingdom Pseudomonadati; phylum Pseudomonadota; class Gammaproteobacteria; order Lysobacterales; family Lysobacteraceae; genus Stenotrophomonas; species Stenotrophomonas sp. STEN033. The sequence continues at coordinate 18,540 of NZ_JBXFWM010000002.1, read as the reverse complement.
CCACCGAGCAACCCGGCGTTCCGATTGCCCAGTGCACGCTCAACGATGAGCAGGTCCGCGGCTCCCGCTCCGGCAACGGTGACCTGAAGTCGATCACCGCCAAGTCCTGGGGCGGCGGCGTGGTCTGGTCGCCCAACAGCAGCTTCACGGTCAGCGCCGACTACTACCGGATCAAGATCGACAACAAGGTCGCCGACCTCGACCTGGACCTGCTGTTGCGCAATGAGTCGGCATGCCGCCAGGGCCAGCTGGATGCCAACTCCCCGACCTGCGTCGACGCCCTGCAACGCATCGGCCGTGCCGGCGCGAACGCACCGCAGCCCAACCAGCTCAACACCGTGGCGGTCAACCCGATCAACGTCGCCAAGGAGGATGTCAGCGGCGTCACCGCCAACCTGGACTACCGCTGGGCTACCGACAGCTGGGGCAGCTTCATGCTGGGCGCGCGCTACAACGTCACCCTCAAGCATGAGAGCCAGCAGTATCCGGAGGACCCGGTGATCGACCTGCTGCGCAATCCCTACTACTCCTCGGAGTTCAAGAACATCTTCAGCGGCACCCTGGGCTGGCAGATGGGCGACTGGACAACGACGTTGTATGGCATCCGTTATGGCCGCACGCCCAACTTCGCCGCCCAGGACACCACCGACGGCTATGCCGCCGATGACGCAGGCAAGGTCAAGGCCTGGACCACCTTCAACCTGACCGTGGACTATGCGGTAACCGATGATGTCTCGTTGAGCCTGACCGCCAACAACCTCACCGGTGAACGGCCGCCGCGTGACCGCACCTACACCACGTATCCGTACTACAACATCTTCAACTACAACGGCTATGGCCGCTCGTACATGCTGGAGATGAACTGGCGCTTTGGCCGCAGCCAGTAAACACGATGCAGCAGCAATGAACAGGAGCGGCCACGGCCGCTCCTGTGCTATCTACCCTTCTGCAAGCGCTCGCGCAGCGGCGCGAGCTCGCTGGCATAGCGTTGCCATTCGTCGATATTGCGTGCGTGCACCGGCTCGCGCACCTGCACGCTGCTCAGGGTGGCAGTCGCGGCCGCATTGCGGGTCAGGTCACTGCCACCGCTTTCCGTGGCCAGTCCGCAGCGCTGCAGCACCTGTGCCAAGGCCGCATCCGGGTCGTGCACCATCGCTTCGTAGTCGATCTCCAGCACACGCCCCGGCAGATGCTGCTGCCAGGCCTGCATCAGCTGCGCATGCGCCGCGTGGTGCGCAGCCAGGGCGTCAAGCTCATAGCTGTAAGCATAGGAGTCGCCGAACATGGCGCGGTAGTTGGAAAAACACACCGCCATGGGATCGCGCCTGACGTAGACGATCACCGCCTGCGGCAACGCGCGCGCGATCGGGCCTGCCAGCAGGTAATTCGGTGGCAGCTTGTCGATGAAACGGCACTGCCCATCCAGGCGCCAGCGCGTCTGCCGCAGATAACCGTTGCCGACGGCCGCGTAATCCAGCGTTGGCAGCGCCTGCAGCAAGGCCGGGTCAAGCAGCGCGCGCCCGGCCTGGTCGGCGGCCAGGCGTAATTGCTGGGCAAAATCGCCAAGCTCGCCGGCAGACGCTACCTGCGAATGATTGCCGAGCATGCGCTCAAGCACCGTGGTGCCCGAACGCGGCATGCCGATGATGAAGATGGGCTGTGCACCCTCTTCCTCATCCGCAGATTCGATTGGCGCGAACGTGCCCGCTGCCGCCAGCCGCGCCATCGCCTCATGTTGCGCATGATCGGCCAGGTGATCGTGGCGCAGGCGCCGCCACATCGCGGTATTGCCTTGCCGCAGCGCATCCCATGCCGCAGGAAAATCACCCAGGTCTTCCAGCTCCTTGTACAGCGCGAACCACAGCGCGGCGGTGTCCTCGCTGTCCGTTGCCGTTGTTTGCAGCTGCCTGCGCAGGCCATCGACATGGTTGTCGTCTGCACGCCAGCGGCGCAGGCGTGCACGTGTCAGCGCGGCGCGGCCGTGGCCGGGGTTCAACAGCAGGCAGCGCGTGAGTGCCTGCTCGGCCGCGTCCAGCTCACCGTTGAACTGCAGCTGCACGCCAAGGAAGTAGTGGAAATCGGGACTGTCGAATCCCACCGCCGCCGCACGCTGCATCAATTGCAGGGCATCGGCATGCAGCCCGAGTGATTGCAGCACGTGGGCCAGGGCCGCCAGCGTCGGGCTGTCGTTGCAGCGGGCCACGCAGGCGTTGCGCATCAACCGCGCCACGCCCTCGCTGTCGCCAACACGCAGCAAGGCCTGGGCGACGCGCAGCAGCAGCGCCGGGTCGCGATAATCCAGGCTGGCGGCCTGCTGCAGTTGCTGCACGGCCTCGCGCAGCCGCCCCTGTGCCAGGACGGTGCCGGCCAGCATCACCCGCGCATAGGCGTGCGCGGGTTGCTGATCCACCACGGCGCGCAGCTGCCGCTGCGCCTCCGGTATGTCACGCCGGGCCAGAGCGGCCTGTGCGGACTGCCAGGAGGCGCCGGCATCCATGCCTCAGTTGGACAGGTGCTCGATCGCAGCCACGCTGCCGAGGCGGTCACCCAGCGTGCGCAGCAGCGCCAGCCGGTTGCCACGCAGCGCCGGATCCTCGGCATTGACCATCACCGCGTCGAAGAACGCATCCACCTGCGGGCGCAGGCGGGCCAGGCGGCCGAGCACGGCCACATAGTCCTTGTGTGCCAGTGCCACACCGGTGTCGTCGATGGCGGCGGTCACCGCTTCGGCCAGCTCGCTCTCGGCCGGTTCACGCAGCAGCGACGGATCGATGCTGCCCGGGATGGTGCCGTCGGCCTTGCGCAGGATGTTGCGGATGCGCTTGTTGGCGGCGGCCAGCGCTTCGGCTTCCGGCAGCTGGGCAAAGGTGCCGATGGCATCGATGCGGCGGTCGAAGTCGTACAGCGAGGCCGGCTTCAGTTCGGCGACGGCGTTGAAGTGGGTGGCCGGCACGCCCTTGTCGGCGTAGTAGCCCTTCAGGCGGTCGATGATGAAGTCGTAGATTTCCACGTAGCCGGTGTCTTGGAGCGAGCGAATATTTGCATGCCCTGCCGGAACCTCAACTCCCTTTGCCTTTGCTTCGTTGCCGATACGCGTTTTTTCCCTTACCGCAACCTCGGACATGGAAAACATTACGCGCTCGCCCGCCGTATGCAGCAACGCCGGCAGATCCAGATCAAAACCCGACTCGATGATGCTGCGGGCCAGACCCAGCGCATTACGACGCAGCGCGAACGGATCCTTGTTGCCGGTCGGCTTCAGGCCAGCGGCAAAGCCGCCGGCCAGCGTGTCCAGGCGCTCGGCAATGGCCAGCACCTTGCCCAGCGGCGACAGTGCGATGTCATCGGCGGCAAAGCGCGGCTGGTAGCTCTCGTCGATGGCCAGCGCCACCGACGGCGATTCGCCACCGGCCAGGGCGTAATGGCGACCGGCGATGCCCTGCAGTTCCGGGAATTCGTTGACCATGCGCGACTGCAGGTCGTTCTTGGCCAGCTCGGCGGCGCGCTTGGCCTGCACCGGGTCGGCGCCCACCTGGGGCGCGATGATCTGCGCCAGCGCGCTGACCCGCTGCACCTTGTCGGCGACGCTACCCAGCTTGGCCTGGTAGGTGACGGTCTTCAGACCCTCGCCCATTGCCACCAGACCCTGCTTGAGGTCTTCGTCGAAGAAGAACTTGGCATCGGAGAAGCGCGGGCGGATCACGCGCTCGTAGCCCTTGGAAACCTCGGCCACGTCCCTGGATTCGATGTTGGCGATGCCGATGAACTTCTCGGTCAGCTTGCCGCCGGCATCGAGCACCGGGAAGAACTTCTGGTTGATCTCCATGGTCTCGATCAGCGCTTCCTGCGGCACGGCCAGGAATTCGCGCTCGAAACTGCACAGCACCGCCGCCGGCCATTCGACCAGGTTGACCACCTGTTCCAGGTTGTCGTCGGTGATGCGGGCCACGCCACCCGCCTGTGCGGCGGCGGCATTGACCTCGGCGACGATGCGCTCGCGGCGCGCGTCGGCATCGACCAGCACGTTGGCGGCCTTCAGCGATTCAACGTAGTCGGCCGGGTTGCTCAGCCACACCTGCTTGTCGGCCATGAAACGGTGGCCACGGCTGAAGCGGTCAGACGTCAGGCCCAGCAGCTCGGCCGGCACGATGTCATTGCCGTGCAGCAGCACCAGCCAATGCACCGGGCGGGCGAAGGCGTATTCGTGGTTGCCCCAGCGCATCGGCTTGGGGATGGGCATGGCGGCGATGGCTTCGCGCAGGATCTCCGGCAGCAGGCTGGCGGTCTGCGCGCCCGGGGTCACCGAACGCAGCACGAAACGCTCGCCCTTGGCGTCGGTGGTGCGCTCCAGCGCGGTCCAGTCGATGCCGGCCTTGGCGGCAAAACCCTGCAGTGCCTTGGTCGGCTCGCCGTTGGCGTCCAGCGCGATGTTCAGGTACGGGCCGAACACTTCCGAGTGCTGCTCGGGCTGCTCGGTTTCCACGCCCGGCAACAGCACGGCCAGGCGGCGCGGGGTCGACAGCGGCTTGGCATCGCCACGCTCGAAGGCCACGCCACGCTTGGCCAGGCCATCGATCACGCCATCAAAGAAGGCCTGCGCCAGGCCCGGCAGAGCCTTGACCGGCAGTTCTTCCACGCCCAGTTCGATCAGCAGCGGCTGCATGCTCATGCCTGCACCTCCTTGGCGGCGACCGCTTCGAGGCGCTTGGCCTCGTACAGCTTGGCCACCGCCTGGGCCAGCGCGCGCACGCGCAGGATGTAACGCTGGCGCTCGGTCACCGAGATGGCGCGACGTGCGTCGAGCAGGTTGAACGAATGCGACGCCTTGCAGACCTGTTCATAGGCCGGGAGCGGCAGGCCGGCTTCCACCAGCTTCTGCGCTTCCTTCTCGCAGGCGTCGAAGCGATGGAACATTTCTTCCACGTCGGCGTACTCGAAGTTGTAGGTGCTTTGCTCCACCTCGTTCTGGTGGTAGACATCGCCATAGGTGACCGGGGTGCCGTCCGGGCCGTAGGTCCAGATCAGGTCATAGACGTTGTCGCAGTTCTGCAGGTACATGCAGAGCCGCTCCAGGCCGTAGGTGATCTCGCCCAGTACCGGCTTGCACTCCAGGCCACCGGCCTGCTGGAAGTAGGTGAACTGGGTGACTTCCATGCCGTTGAGCCAGATTTCCCAGCCCAGGCCCCAGGCGCCCAGGGTCGGCGATTCCCAGTTGTCTTCGACAAAGCGCAGGTCGTGCACCAGCGGGTCGATGCCCAGCGCCTTGAGCGAATCCAGGTACAGCTGCTGGATGTTGTCCGGGCTCGGCTTCATCGCCACCTGGTACTGGTAATAGCGCTGCAGGCGGTTGGGGTTCTCGCCGTAGCGACCGTCGGTGGGGCGGCGCGAGGGCTGCACGTAGGCGGCATTCCAGCTTTCCGGGCCGATCGAGCGCAGGAAGGTGGCCGGGTGGAAGGTGCCGGCACCGACCTCCAGGTCCAGCGGCTGGATCAAGACACAGCCCTGTTTCGCCCAGAAATCATTGAGGGTCTGGATCAGTCCCTGGAAGGTAATCGAAACGGGGGGAGTCGCGGACATGCTGCCTGAGCCGTACGTAAGGGGTGCGTTAGTATAGCGACCGACCGCGCGATGGCCGCGCCAGCAAGGGGTTTGGGGTGGAAAACGCGGCTGTGGAAGGCACTCAGGCACCGTCACCGCAGGTGGCAATCGCCCCGGGAAGACTGCAGTTTTCCAATATTGCCAGCGCACTGCTGGCCGATGGGCTGGTGGCCGCGCACGACCAGGAGCGGATCCGGTTTTCCGCGCAGGGCGCGCGCAATGCCAGCGAGGTCCATCCGCTGGTGCTGCTGGCCAACCTCAAACTGGCCGCCGCGCAGGGCAGCGGCGAGCTGAGCCTGGAGCGGCTGACCGAATGGCTGGCCCAGCGCACCCACTGCCGCTACCTGCGCATCGATCCGACCCGGGTCGACGTGGCCGGCGCCACCGCCGTGGTCTCCCACGCCTATGCCCGCCGCCACCGCATCCTGCCGCTGGCGGTGGACAGCGAGCGCGTGCTGGTGGCCACCAGTGAGCCGATGGCACGCGACTGGGTGCCCGACCTGCAGCACCTGAGCCGGCGCCGCATCGACACGGTACTGGTCAATCCGCTGGACCTGCACCGTTATTCGATGGAGTTCTTCGGCGTCACCCGCTCGGTGCGCAGCGCCCGCAGCGACAGCCGCGACGGCAGCAACAGCAGCGGCCTGCCCAGCTTCGAGCAGTTGGTGGAGCTGGGCCGCGCCGGCGACGTCAATGCCGACGACCACCATGTCGTCAGCATCGTCGACTGGCTGCTGCAGTACGCCTACGAGCAGCGCGCCAGTGACATCCACCTGGAGCCCCGCCGCGACATGGGCCGGGTGCGTTTCCGCATCGACGGCGTACTGCACAAGGTGTTCGAGCTGCCGCCGTCGGTGATGACCGCGGTGGTCAGCCGCATCAAGGTGCTGGGGCGCATGGACCTGGCCGAACGCCGGCGCCCGCAGGACGGCCGCATCAAGACCCGTTCGCCGGGTGGGCGCGAGGTGGAGATGCGCCTGTCGACCATGCCGACCGCGTTCGGCGAGAAGTGCGTGATGCGCATCTTCGACCCGGATTCGACGTTCAAGAGCATCGAGCAGCTGGGCTTCAGCCCGGAAGAAGCCGCCGGCTGGAACGAACTGGTGGCGCGCCCGCACGGCATCGTGCTGGTCACCGGCCCGACCGGTTCGGGCAAGACCACCACCCTGTATTCCACACTCAAGCGGCTGGCCACGCCGGACGTGAACGTGTGCACGGTGGAAGACCCGATCGAAATGATCGCGCCCGAATTCAACCAGATGCAGGTGCAGACCAACATCGACCTGGATTTCGCCTCCGGCGTGCGCACCCTGCTGCGACAGGACCCGGACATCATCATGATCGGCGAAATCCGCGACCTGGAAACCGCGCAGATGGCGGTCCAGGCCTCGCTGACCGGGCACCTGGTGCTGTCCACCCTGCATACCAACGACGCGCCCTCGGCGATCACCCGCCTGCTTGACCTGGGCGTGCCGCATTACCTGATCGCCTCCACCGTCAACGGCGTGCTGGCGCAGCGCCTGGTGCGCACCCTGTGCCCGCACTGCAAGGCGCCAGACACGCTGACGGACGCCGATTGGGCACCGCTGCGTCATGCCCATGAAGCATTACCAGATGTGGTCACGGCATATGCGCCGGTCGGTTGCCTGGAGTGCCGGCGCACCGGTTACATGGGCCGGATCGGCCTGTATGAGCTGCTGCCACTGGGTTCGCGGCTGCGCGCCCTGATCACCCGCGACATGGATCTGGCCGGTTTCAGCAAGGCCGCGGCGGCCGATGGCCTGCGCACCCTGCGCCGCACCGGGCTTGAAAAGGTGGCCGCAGGGCTGACTACAATCGAGGAAGTCCTGTCAGTACTGCCGCCACCGGAATGAAGTCCCAGCCGTTCTTGATCGTTGAAACCGGGCAACCGTTCCCGACCCTGCGCCGTTACGGCCGTTTCCCGCACTGGATCCGCGTGGCCGCCGGGCTGGAAGAAGCCGATACCGTGGTGGTCAACGTAGAGCGCGGCGAACAGCTGCCGGAACGCAGGGACTTCGCCGCCACGATCGTCACCGGCTCGGCCGCCTTCGTCACCGACCGCGCCGACTGGAGCGAGCGCAGCGCCGACTGGTTGCGTGACGCCGCCCACGCCGGCATGCCGCTGCTGGGCATCTGCTACGGCCACCAGCTGCTGGCCCATGCGCTGGGCGGCGAGGTTGCCTACAACCCGGCCGGGCGCGAGTCCGGCACCATCCGCCTGGAGCTGGAGGCCCCGGCCGCGGCCGACCCACTGTTCGCCGGCCTGCCGGCCAGCTTCCCGGCCCACGCCACCCACCTGCAGACCGTGCTGCGCGCGCCCGAAGGGGCCACCGTGCTGGCCCGCTCGGTGCAGGACAACTGCCACGCCTTCCGCTGGGGCGAGCAGGCCTGGGGCCTGCAGTTCCACCCCGAGTTCGCCACCCACCACATGCGTGGCTATGTGCGCGCCCGCGCCGACTGCATCGCCCGCCACGGCGGCTGTGCCCGCAGCGTGGCCCGCGAGGTCAGCGCCGCACCGCTGGCCCGCCAGCTGCTGCGCCGTTTTGTCCGCCACGTGCGCCGCGAGGCGCATTGAACCTGCGGTTGTTTTGTAAGCGCGGCACCAGCCGCGAAGCCGGCAATGCCGCAATTACGGCCATCTCCGCAATCTGAAGATTCATGGGTTTCGCGGCTGACGCCGCTCCCACAAAGGCCGAAGGGACAGCCCATGTAGTGCCGAGCCATGCTCGGCAAAGGCCTTCCCGGCAACCCAACCCGTAGTGCCGAGCCATGCTCGGCAAAGGCCTTCCCGGCAACCCAACCCGTAGTGCCGAGCCATGCTCGGCAAAGGCCTTCCCGACAACCCAACCGGTAGTGCCGAGCCATGCTCGGCAGAAGCCTTCCCGACAACCCAACCCGTAGTGCCGAGCCATGCTCGGCAAGAGGCCTTCCCGGTAGAGCCCTGCCGAGCATGGCGGCACTACCAACCTCCCCTTCGCTTCACGAAAGGGAGGGGGCAAACCCCACCGTTACTTTGTCCTCATAAACCCGAGCCGGGTTTCAGGCGATAATCCGCCCAGCGCCGGCCTGTTGCCCGCGCACTCCCCCGTTTCGGAATTGCAATGAGCGAGATTCGCAAGGTACCGGCCTCCGCCGGTGCGGAATGGCTGCTGACCGGTTTTGGCCTGCTCAAGCGCGCGCCGCTGGCGCTGGGTTCGCTGGGCATCCTGTGGGGCGTCGGCACCTCACTGGTGCTGTCGCTGTCGATGCTGGTGCCCGCCCTGGGCTCGGTGGTGCAACTGCTGCTGTTGTTGGCCGGCCCGTTGTTCATGGGCGGCATGCTGTGGGCGATCCGCGAGGTCGACCAGGGCCGAACCGCCAAACCTGCGCATTTGCTGCAGGGCGTGCAGGACGGCCGCGCACCGCACCTGCTGGTCGCCCTGCTGCCACAACTGTTCGCCGCCCTGCTGCTGGGCACGCTGCTGCTGGTCCTGGTCGGTACCGATGGCCTGCAACAGCTGTCGGTGGTGATGGTCAAGCTCAATGAGCTCAGCCAGTCCGGTGCGCAACCGGACCCGGCGCAGATCGAGGCCCTGGTGGCGACGCTGCCGGCCGGGCGCATCCTGCTGTGGCTGCTGTTGCTGATCGCCAGCTTCGTCGCGCTGACGCTTGCGCTGTTCGTGATGCCGCCGCAAGTGATGTTCGAACGCTCCGGTGGCATGCACGCACTGCGCGAAAGCCTGCGCGCCAGCATCCACAACCTGCCGGCGATGCTGGTGTTCTTCGTATTGGCCTTCATCGCCATCTTCGCGATCTATTTCGCGGTGATCATCGTGGCGCTGTTCATCGGCCTGATCGCCGGCCAGGTAGCGGCCATGGCGGTTGCCCAGCTGCTGTTGATGGCGATCCTGATGCCGGTCTTTGCCGGTGCCGTGTACGCGGCGTGGAAGCAGATGCTGGCGCCGGCCGATGCGGCAGGCCCGACCCCGCCGCCGGTCAGCAAGGGCCACGTGTTCGAAGCCTGATCCAGGCTGTCACGCCGCTTGCAGCAAGGCCGCGCAGAGATGCGCGGCCTTCTTGTTTCACACCGTGTCGCGGCTGCGCTTGATCAGGTACATGGCCTGGTCGGCCGCATGCAGCAGGGCATCGACCTCGGCGCCGTCCGCGGGATAGGCGGCCACGCCGATGCTGGCGGCGATAGCCAGGGTGAGGTCTTCGCCATCACGCAGGTAGTGCATCGGCGCCTGCAGCGACTGCGTCACCCGCGCCATCAGCCGATGGGCGTCGTTGATGTCATCAAGTTCTTCCAGCACCAGCGCGAACTCATCGCCGCCCAGCCTGGCCACGGTGTCGTTCTCACGCAGCGCGCCGCGCAAGCGTGCGGCCAGCTCGATCAGCACCGCATCGCCGGCACCATGGCCCCAGGTGTCGTTGACCTCCTTGAAGCGGTCCACGTCCACATAGACCAGCGCGAACATGCCGCCGTGGCGCTGCGCACGGTGATGCGCACTTTCCAGCCGGTCCATGAACAAGGCGCGGTTGGGCAGGCCGGTGAGCATGTCATGCATGGCCAGATGGCGCATTTCCTGCTCCATCTGCTTGCGCTGCTCGACTTCGATCTCCAGCTGGCGGTTGCGCGCGGACAGCTCGCTCAGCGCATCACGCAACGCCACCCGGTGCCGGTACAGCTCCAGGAATACCTGCACCTTGGACAACAGGATGGTCGCTTCCAGCGGCTTGGCCATGTAGTCGACGGCGCCGAAACCATAGCCCTTGAGCCGGTGCACGTCGTCGGCGTAGGTGGCGGTGACGAAGATGATCGGGGTCTGCCGGGTGGTCTCCTCCTGCGACAGGATCTCGGCCACTTCAAAGCCGTTGATGTCCGGCATGTAGACATCCAGCAGCACCAGCGCGAACTCATCGTCCAGGGTGGCCTTCAGTGCATCGTTGCCCGATGCGGCCTCGACCACTTCCACGTCGAGCTTGGCCAGCACCCGGCGGATCACCAGCAGGTTGGCGGGGTTGTCATCCACCGCGAGGATCTTGGGGCGCTGCAATACCGCCGGCTTGGTCACGAGCATAATGCTTCCAGCAAAAAGGGAATTTCGGGGAGCGGCAGGCAGTAATCGGCGCCAGCCAGCTCCAGTGCGGCGGCCGGCATCATAGCCACTTGCGCCGTTTCCGGGTCCTGAACGATCAGTGTGCCACCGGAGCGTCGTATCCGCGCGCACCCTTCGGCACCGTCGGAATTCGCCCCGGTCATCAACACAGCCACCAGCTGCTCGCGCCAGACCTCGGCCGCAGATTCAAACAGAACATCGATCGAAGGGCGTGAAAATGCCACCCGCGGGTCGATGCTGAGGGCAAAACGGCCGTTGCGCTCCATCAGCAGATGGTAGCCCGAGGGGGCCACATAAACCCGTCCCGGTTCAGGCAACTGGCGTTCTTCGGCCTCCTGCACCGGCAGGCCACTGCGGCTGGCCAGCAGCTCGCAGAACACCCGCATGTCCTCCGAACCGCTGTGGCAGACCACCACCATCGGCACCGGCAGCGGCCCTGACAGCCCGCCCAGCAACTGGTGCAGGGCCGCCAGCCCGCCGGCCGAGCACCCCACAACCGCCTGTGGAGGCTGCCCGGATGCGGTTTTCACAGTAGGCCACCGGCATTGCGGTACAGCCGCAGTTCGGCGTCCAGCGGCACGAAATCGCGCGCGCTCGGAGCGAAACGGATCGATTCGCGGTTGCCCAGGCACAGGAAGCCACCGCGGCTGAGGCTGTTGCGGAACAGGCCGAGCACCCGGTCCTGCAGCGTGTCGGAGAAGTAGATCAGCACGTTACGACACAAGATCAGCTGCGCCTCGGTGAACACGCCATCGCAGACCAGGTTGTGATTGGCGAAAGTGACCCGCTCCTTCAGCCGTTCATCCAGCTTCATGAAGTCGTAGCGGGCATGGTAGTAATCGGACAGCGTGTGGCGGCCACCGGCCGCCAGGTAATTCTCCGAATACAGGCGCGCGTCGCGGATCGGGAAGATGCCTTCCTGCGCCTTGACCAGCGCTTCATCGCTGAAGTCGGTGGCATAGATCTGGCAGCGATCGTACAGGCCGGCCTCCTTCAGCAGGATGGCCAACGAGTAGACCTCCTGCCCATGCGCGCAACCGGCCTGCCAGATATTGATCTGCGGGTAGGAGGCCAGTACCGGAAAAACCTCGTCGCGCAGCTTGCGGAACACCGCCGGGTTGCGAAACATCTCCGACACCGGCACCGACAGCTTGGCGATCACCTGCGGCACCATCTCGTCCTCGCGCAGCACGCGCGCGGTCAACTCGCTGACGCTGGGCAGGCTCAGCCCATGCGCCAGCGCCAGCACCCGCCGCTTCAGCGAAGACGGCGCGTAACCGGTGAAGTCATAGCCATGCCGGCGCGACATCGCGGTGATGAAGGCATCGACCTCGATGTCGTCGATGTCATCGCGTTGCGCCTGTGGTGTGACCGGGCCTACTTTTGCAGCCATACGCGCATCATCGACAGCAGCTTGTCCAGGTCCACCGGTTTGGTGAGGTAGTCATTGGCACCGGCGTCCAGGCACTTGTCACGGTCGCCGTGCATCGCCTTGGCGGTGACGGCGATGATCGGCAGGTTGCTCCACTGCGGCAGCTTGCGGATCTCGCGAGTGGTTTCGTAGCCGTCCATGCCCGGCATCATGATGTCCATCAACACCAGCTCGATGGACGGGTTCTCCTGCAGCTGTTGCAGCGCCTTGTAACCGTCCTGCGCCATCGACACGTTGACGCCGCGCGCGCGCAGCGACTTGGACAGGGCAAACAGGTTGCGCATGTCGTCATCGACCAGCAGCACCTGGCGGCCGCCCAGATTATTGTCGTCGGACGGCGTGGCGTTGGCACCGCGCGAACCGATGCTGTGCAGGAACAGGCTCACCTCATCAAGCAGGCGCTCGGGCGAACGCTGGCCCTTGATCACGATGCTGTCGGTGTACTGGCGCAGCTTGAGGCTGTCCTCGCGGCTCAGGTCCTGGCCGGAATAGATCACCACCGGCGGCACCGCCACCAGCGTGGCGGCCTTCTCCAGGAATTCGATGCCGGAAATGCCGCCCAGGTTGAGGTCCAGCACGATGCAGTCGTAGCTGTGGGTGGCGATGCGCTCCAAGGCCTCCTCACCAGAGGCAACCTGGTCGATCTCGACGTTGTCGGCCTGCAGCAGGCGGGTCAACGCCAGCCGCGAATCCGGATCGTCGTCGACCAGCAACAACTTGCGCACGATCTTGCCGGCCACATCCAGCAGGTGGTCGAACGCGGCCACCAGTGCCTTGCGATCCACCGGCTTGGTCAGGTAGCCGACCGCACCCAGGGCTACGCCCTTGGCGGCCTCATCCACGGCGGAGATGAAGTGCACCGGGATGGCGGCGGTGACCGGGTCATGCTTGAGGTGCTGCAGCACCGACCAGCCGTCCATGCCCGGCAACATCACGTCCAGCAGGATGCCGGTGGGGCGATAACGGCGTGCCAGTTCCAGGCCGCTTTCGCCATCGGCGGCGGCGAGCGCGCGGTGGCCCTTGCGCCGGATCAGGTCGACCAGGATGCGGGCGAAGGCCGGGTCGTCCTCCACCGTCAGGATCACCGTCTCGCCAGCGGCGATGGCGTGGCGGTCATCGGGAATCCAGTCGATCAGCTGCGCGGTGGCGACACGGGCCGGGCCCGGCGTGGGCGCCGGACGCTGCTCGATGGTTGCCTGCGTCGCCGCCACTGCGCTGCTGAGGCCCGCCGACAACAGCGGCAGCACCAGGCTGAAGCTGCTGCCCTTGTCCTGTTCACTGTCCACCACCAGCTGGCCGCCCAGCAGCTGCGCCAGGCGCCGTGCAATGGCCAGGCCCAGGCCGCTGCCACCATAGTGGCGGCTGGTGCTGGAATCGACCTGTTCGAAGGCCTCGAAGATCGAATCCAGGCGTTCTTCGGGAATGCCGATGCCGGTATCGCGCACGCTCAGCGCCACGTGCTGCTCGTCGGCAGCGGCGCCAATGCGGGTCAGCACGGCGTTGTCAGCCATCGCCATATGCAGGGTCACCGAGCCTTCGCGGGTGAATTTGAAGGCATTGCCAAGCAGGTTGTTCAGTACCTGCTGCAGTTTGGAGCGATCGGTGACCAGCGCCTCGGGCATCGACGGGTCCACCTCGATGGCGAACTCCAGGCGGTTCTCCATCGTCATATGGCGGAAATGGCGTGTCACCTCGCGGGTGATGGCGTCGACCTTCACTTCTTCGCGGTACACGTCCATCTTGCCGGCCTCGATCTTGGACAGATCGAGGATGTCGTTGATCAGGCGCAGCAGGTTGGAACCGGAGTCATGGATGACCGCGGCGGCCTCCACTTCCTCCGCGTCCAGGTGGCCGCTCTCGTTCTCGGCCAGTTCCTTGGACAGGATCAGCAGGCTGTTGAGCGGGGTGCGCAGCTCGTGCGACATATTGGCCAGGAAGTCGGTCTTGTACTGGCTGGCGCGCGCCAGCTCCTGCGCCTTGAACTCGGTCTCGCGCTGCAATACCTGCAGCACGTCCTTCTGTTCGTTGAGCACTTCGGTCTTCTGCCGCAGCTCTTCGTTGGAGGCCTGCAGTTCCTCGGCCTGCACGCGCAGTTCTTCTTCCGACGCAGACAGGCGCTGGGCCTGCTCTTCCAGCTCGACGGTCTTGCCCTGCAGTTCTTCGTTGGTGGCGCGCAACTCTTCTTCCTGCGCCTGCAAGGCCAGCTGCGAGACCTGCAGTTCCTCGGCCTGGGCACGGGTACGATCCAGCAGCAGCTGGGTCTCGTCGGCGCGGCAGATATTGTCCAGGCCCAGTGCCACGGTCGGCAGCACGGCGTCGATGAAGGCTTCCTGGGTAGTACTGAAATGGCCGAAGGTGCCGAACTCGAACACGCCCAGCAGGCGGTCCTTCAACAGCAGCGGCACCGCCACCAGGTGGCGCGGCTGCGCCTCGCCCAGCGCCGAGTGCACGCCGAAGAAGTCATCCGGCACCTGCTGCACGCTGATGCGCTTGCGCTCCAGCGCCGCCTGCCCGATCAGTCCGTCACCCAGCCCGTATTGCAGGCCCAGGTGCTTGCGCCGCTGGAAGCCATAGCTGCCTTGCAGGCGCAGCAGCTTCTCTTCCTCGTTCCAGGCGAAGAACACGCCGATCGGCGCCTCGATACGCGGCGCGATCTGCGAGACCAATGCCTGCGCGTAGTCGTCCGGGGTCTGTGCAACCTGCAGTTCGCCGCCGACTTCACCGACACTGAGCTTGACCCAGTTGGCATCACGCGACTCCAGCGAGTTGCGCCGGAAGACCTCCAGCGCACGGGCGATCTCACCGATCTCGTCACCGCGCTGCAGGCCGGCGATTTCCACGTCCAGCTCGCCATTGGACAGGCGCGTCATCTTGTCGGTGAGGCGGTTGATCGGGTTCACCACCAGCCGCGAGATCATCCACAGCGCAAGAATGATGATGATGAAACCCAGCACCAGCAGCACCAGCGAAATCGTGTGCGCGCGGGCGATCCAACTGCTCATCTGCCCCCTGTCACTGAGCAGTTGGGTCATCTCCGCTTCGTAGATCCCGTCCAGTACATCGGCCAGCGCATTGCCCTGCCCTCCATCACTGAGCGCGTCCAGCTGCTGCACCTGGGTGAGCTGCGCGGCACCGGCCGCCGGACGCAGCACAGCCATCATTTCGTTATCCCAGTTGCGGGCCTGTGCCTGCGCAGCGCGCAGGCGTTCGGCCACTGCCTGGGTACCGGCAGCGGTCACCGCAGCGCTCAATGCAGCATCGCGGCGCTCGCGCTGCTTGGCCACCACCTCCATATGCCGCTCGCCATCGCCCAACAGGTAATTGCGGACGGCGATCTGCTGCAGGCGCACGGCCTGGATCGCATCCTCGACCTGACGGATCACTTCGATCTGCACGCCCTCGTGGCGGCGCGCGTCGTCGTCGCGTCCGGAGGTACGGTAACTGACCACGCTGGTGGCCAGGAAACAGAGGAAAACCAGGCCAAATGCCGCCAGCATCTTGCTCAGCAGGGGCACATTGTTGATCCAGCTACTCTTCTTTTGCGTCATGCAGGTGTCCCCCGGGGTGCTACCACGCCTGCCAGTCCGCGCGGCCTCTTTTCAGTGAAAATAGCGCAGATTGCTGACTACCGCCTGCTACGGTTGAATCAGGGCGCCGCCGTCTTGCCCTGGTCGCGCGGCTGCAGCCAGCGGGCCGCATGGATGCCCAGCTCGTAAAGGAAACACATGGGGATCGCCAGCATCAGCTGGGAGACCACATCCGGCGGGGTCAGCACCGCTGCCAGCACAAAGATACCGACGATCGCGTAACCGCGACCTTCACGCAGCTGCTGCGGACTCACCCAGCCCAGCAGGACCAGGATCACCATCGCCACCGGCAGCTCGAAGCTGGCACCGAAGGCAAAGAAGATGGCCAGCACGAAATCCAGGTAGGCATTGGCATCGGGCGTGATGGCGATCACATCCGGGCGGAAGGTGGTCAGGAAATGGAAGACCGCCGGCAACACCAGGAAATAGGCGAACGCGCAACCGATGTAGAACAGGGCAACCGCCGAGCCCAGCAACGGCACCGCCAGGCGCTTCTCACGGGCGTACAGCCCAGGCGCCACGAATGCCCAGGCCTGGTAGAGCAGCCATGGCACCGCCACGAACAGGGCGGCGAAGAAGGTCAGCTTCAACGGCGCGAAGAACGCACCAGCCGGATTGGTGGCAATCATCGATTGCCCGGCCGGCAGCTGCGAGATCAGCGGCGTGGCCAGATGGGTGTACAGGGTGCGCGAGAACGGCATCAATGCCAGCAGCACCACGCCAAGACCCAGCAGCGCGCGGACTACCCGTGAGCGCAGCTCGATCAGGTGTTCGATCAGGCTGCTTTCGTTGAAATCCGCCGCGCTCATGGGCTGCGCTCCTGGCTGGCCGGTGCCGGCACGTCACCCAGCGGGATGCTGCGGTTGAACTCGGCATCGGTGGCAGCCTGGCTGTCAGCCGCGGCCGTCGGCTGCGAGGGCTCGGATTCAGCCGGTACAGGCGACGCAGCTTCCGGCGTTGCGGTGGGCGCGACCGGCCGCGGCTCGATGGGGCGCGGTTCGATCACCCGCTCAGCGGCCGATTCCGGCAACTCCACCTCGCGCTTGAACGCATCGGCCTGCTCACGCACCTGCCCCGCCTGGTCGCGCAGCCCGGCCTCGGCCTGCTGCATCGACTGGCGTACATCCTGCAGGTTGCGCTTGAGTTCTTCCGCGTGCAGTTCGCGTTCCAGCTCCTGCTTGACCGAATCCCACTGGTTGCGGGCACGACGTACCCACAGCCCGGCAAAACGCGCTGCCTTGGGCAGACGTTCCGGGCCGAGGACCACCAGGGCGACCACTGCGATCAGCAGCAGTTCGCTGAAGCCGATATCAAACACGTCGAACGCTCAGGATCAGCGCGCGTCGCGGTCGTGCTCGGCCTGCTTCTCGCCGCTCTTGGCGGCATCGCGCGATTCATCGCCCAGCTGTGCAGCCGGCTTGTCCTCGTCACGCATGCCTTTCTTGAACTCTTTGACCGCACTGCCCAGATCCTTGGCGCCGCTCGTCAACCGCTTGGTGCCAAACACCAGCAGCACGATGACCAGCACGACCAACCAGTGCCAGATGCTGAAACTGCCCATGATCTGCTCGCGTTATCTGTGTGGAGGTTGTTGAGCATAGCGCACAAGGTATTCGCTGATCGCTATGCCAAAGGTCAGTTGCCGCCGTCCAGGCTCTCGGTGCGGATTTCACCTTCGGAAACCGGCTGGAAACCCTGCTGCGGCGCCGGTTCGGTCGTGGCATGCTGCAACGGCGCGGTGGTCGCGGTATCGGTACCGGTGGTGGTCGTGGCTGCCGGTGCCTGCACGCTGACCGCATTGCTGCGCGGCGCGCTTGCCGCCACCGGCGCACCGCTGCCCTGGGTACCGCGCTTTTCACGCGCGGCGTAGGTGGACTCTTCCAGGCGGTCGCGGAAGGACACCACGTCGGACGACGGCGCAGTATTCAGGCGGCCTTCCAGGATCATCCGCGGGGTGGTGTTCTGGCCGTAGGCATCGAGGTTGGCGGCGTCGTCGATCTGCAGGGCCGCGCCATCCAGCGCCACGCCAGCAAACAGACCGCGGGCGCGCGACCACGACCAGATCTCGGCCTTGAGCTGGCCATCGGTGGCCGCAGCGGCACTGCGACCGACCGGGCCTGCGGCGACACCGGCATCGGCGCCGAGGGTGAACTTGCCGTTGACGATATTGTCCAGGCTGCGGTCGTTGCGGAACACCAGGATCACGTCCGAAGACTGCACGCCGGCCTGGAAGCCGATGCTGCCGCCGGTAAGCTTGATGAATACGGGGTTGGACCAGCTGCCATCGGCCGTTTTCACCGACATCAGGCCATGACCACGACGCCCACCCAGCACCAGGCCGGCCTTGATCGTGTCGGGGATGACGATGATGGCGCGGCCTTCATCGAGCAGCTTGTCCGGGATCGCCTGCTCGGGGATGTCCTGGATTTCATTGAGCACCCGCACCGCATTGCGGGCGCGCTGATCTTCCTGCGGACCGGCCACGGCAGTGGCGGACAACAGGCTCGCGGACAGCAGCAGAACGAGGCACGGCAGGCGGCGCATGGGTAACTCCGTAGGTCGATGCATAGAAAGATAGCGCAAGTGCCTGAAATTAGTAGCGCGGCTCTGAATAGCTGGTGAGCGAGAGTGAGGCATGAGTACCTGTAGTGGGGGGGGGGGGGGGGGGGGGGGGGGGGGGGGGGGGGGGGCGGCGGGGGCGGGGGGGAGGGGGCCCCCGAGGGCGGCGGGGCGGCGGCGGGCGCGGGGGGGGCGGGCGCGCCCCCCGCGCGGGGGCGGCGGCGGGGGCGGCGCGGGGGGGGGG